>JBDNFJ010000201.1:0-8085 GCA_041689895.1 Gracilimonas sp.
AGATCTCTCATCATCCACATCACATAGAGCCACCACATTTACCGTTCCATTCTCACTAAAATGGGAAAGGTCAGATCTTCCTTTTCCTCCCGCACCGATCGTAGCCACATTCAACTTGTCACTCGGAGCGATAAATCCCTTACCGATCACATGGCGCGGAACGATCATAAATCCGGCTGATGAGACTCCCGCTGTCTTCAGAAAATCTCTCCTGGAATCTTTTCTTTTTTTCGTATTGCTATTTTTCATGTTATTTGGTTTTATACTATTCTCATAAATACTTTCACTAATAATGAAGGTCGATGGGATATCTTTGCCGCATCAAGGCAATGGCCTCACTTTTATATTCCTGAAGCGGATCACACTTTCGGCGTCATGTTCCTGGAATGCAAAAGTACCACTCGAAATAATACGTCCAGGATGTCCCTTCGGAATGACAAAATCCTCCGGTTGAGTCCAGCCCAACACGGTTTTATCATTCAACTTCACCAGTACATCCTTCCCTACCACTTTGATGTACATAGTAAACCACTCGTTATCTTTCACATAAACATCTCCGAAATCCACCACATCATACAGGGCACCGGTACGTCTCCAGTCCCCACCTGAGTTGTTGATCTGTACCTCAAAACCGTCATCAGGATATTTATCCTTCAGAAATCTAGTATGGAAATAAACACCGGAATTGGCACCAGGCTCTGTCTTAACTTCAAACTGAAATTCAAAATTTTTAAAATCCTGGTTCATTACAGGTCCGGAATAATACAGATGAGAGCGTGGCCCTTGGGCCAGGATCACGTCGTCCTCTATTCGGAAAGTTTCCGGATGCTCGCTTGCCGTCCAGCCTTTCAAGGACTTTCCGTCAAACAAACTGATCCAGCCGTCCTGATCTGGTTTGGCTTGTTTTGAAGCAGCGCATGAAGTCATAGCCATCGTCCCGATGAACAATAAAAATATTCCGAGAAAAGAAATCGACTTTCCAGATGTCCTTTTCTTGGGTACAAAATCTTTCATTTCTTAGTTTTTAGATTAATTAAAATTAAGTCAATGGCTTATTTACAATATCTTACCCAGATCATATAGAGCCAGAAAATCCGACGACACACCGCAATCTGTTTTCTGCCCTCCCACTATCCTAAAAATCAGGTAGATCCAAAGCTCCTTTACTAAGAGCACCAATGCGAGTAATGACCAGCTTATCAACTACCGAACTACTGATTCTTAATGTTTTTCTAATTAAGCGGAGAACCGTCCGAGTCAAATACCTTGATTCTTTATTATGCAGATACTTAACCTATTTAAAAGCGATTCATTACAATTTACGATTATTTATAATGAATCAACAGCCAGATGCCCCATCTTATTTATAGTATTATTCTTAAGTTAACACTTGATTACTCGCCACCGGAAATAATTAATTAATAGAGGAATAGCTGCAAATCTTCTTTTAGATTGATAGTCTTTTTAAAACAAATCTTTAAAGACCCTGATATCATTAGTTCTTCCCTCACAAGATGATCTAAACGCATGTAGATTAAAGTTCTATGATTGACTTAATTGAGTATAAGCTGGTGAGATAAAAATCACAAGCTCCACCCTTCGCGGTACTTCCTTTTCACGAACTGATTAGCTTCATCATAATTGGTTACCTTCATATTCTGATGATCCCACTCCAGTCTTATGTTTGATCCTGGATAGAAGTCCCTTTGCCATTCGGTCGAGGCTTTGGTATATCCGCTACACGTATAGCCAGATTCGCCATCAAAATGGCTTCGACCAATGGACCCGATTTTTCAAAGGGCACACTCAGACCCTAAATACATAGATTGCTTTAATTAACTATGGTTGAAGCCTGATCTCGATAATGCCTGCATCTGTATCTCCGGAAAATACCACCGTAACTGCATCGCCTACATTAATCAAACCTGCTTCGGCCTTTGTATAGGTTACGGAAGCACCCAAATCGTTGCCAACCGTCACATCTTTTGAAGACCCGGATAGGGGCAATAACTGTAATGCTCCACCTGGATCCCATGAAGGCACCTGGCTTTTTAATACCTGTACTTCCATCACATCACCAGTTTTTGCATTTGGAAAGTATGCATTTATGGTGAAATCAGGATCTGCCGCCGTCACACCAGTTGATGTGACTTCAGAAATATCAGTAAAGATCACGTCACCATTTGCATCCACAGGGATATCAAAATATGGCTGGTCGGTACAACTCATCATTAATATAAATAACACTATAAATGATATGGATAATATATTTCTAATTTTCATATCTATTCAATTTTTTGTTAAAAGGAATTACTTGAGACTACTTTATTGTGTTGGCAAATACCCAAAATTCTGCTGAATTTGCCCATTGTTGTTCATTTCATCTCCTGGTATTGGAGATAACAAATCCTGAGGAGTAAAAGCAAAGTTGAAAACTTCAGGTTGGTGACCTATGAAGTTTTCAATGCTTGAGATTTCTCCATCGCCATAAACAACGCATCTTCTCGTACGTCGCTGATCCCAAAGCATTTTGTTTTCAAATACCAACTCCCAGGCTCGTTCACTAAGTATATCTTTCAGCTTTAGTGTTGCGCCATTTAAAGGATCTAAGCCGGCCCTAAGCCTTACTTCATTTATCCCTTTTTCTATTTCTGTGGGACTTGCACTTAATGCCCAATTTACTTCTGTGAGCATTAATAATATATCAGCATATCGGTAATGCGACCAATTCAGTCCGGATCCATTCACTGACTTTACTGCTGCTGCATCGTAGTATTTGTATAAGTGAGGGTAAAACCGAACAGTATCAGTCAAGTCATCAATATTGGTATCCCAGGTAAAAAACATACCTGAAGGCTTAACATTATCTGGGATCATCGCCCGTCGATCAGTAGAGCCATAAGAATTATAATACTCTATCGCAGGAACAAATGACCCATTCTCATCCGATTTCGAAATCTTAGTCAATAATGGTAGAGAAGGTTGCACTATGCCATTTGTATATCCGTCCTGGGTGGAATACTGTATTTGAAAAATGGCTTCTCCCTGATTGTTCATAGCCGGATCATGAAGATCATCATAAGTTCCCAATGAATATTTACCGTATAATGCATCAAGCTGGGTTTTGGCTTTTTGCAAAAATGCTGTAGCACTCGTACTGTTCACAGGATATTCCTGCATGGACCATGATCCTTCTCCACACCAGTCTTTCCCGGGATTGGTTTCTACTTCCTGATATGGATATCCGGATACTGTAAGGTATACATCTGCCAAAATCGCTCTAACTACATCCTGCGTTACACGTCCGTTGTCTGATCTGCCACCAGGTACAACGCCTAGTGCATATTCAAGATCGGGGATAATTACCTCATCGTATATCTGTTTGAGGCTGGTACGTGGCAGCTCTGCTTCATTTACGTTCGCAAGAGGTTCTGTGATCAACACAGCATCGCCCCAGTACCGAACAATATTGAAATAATTGAATGCTCGTAAGGCACGTACTTCTCCCTGATATTGAGCCAATAATGCTTCCGATAGATCTACAGAAGGGAGCAAATCCAGCGCAAGGTTAGCATCCTGAACCCCAGCATACCAATTTGACCACTGATTATTGAAATTATCCAGTAGGTTTCCAGTCACCTGATTCGTCACGTATTTATCGAATCGGGCATGTGGTTCACCTGTATATGCTCCACCTGTAGGAAATTCTAATGTGTTGGGCAAAATATTTCCCCAATCTCTGGCACCGCCGGTCCAGGCAGAAAGCATTCTATAAGCTCCAATGGCTAAAGGTTCTCCGTATTCTCTGGATGTTAAATCAGCCTGAGTGGTAAGCTCATTAGTCGGCACTTCCTCCAAAAAGTCCTCGCAACTACTTAGCGTAATAAAGAATACCACTAAAAAAATTGCGGGTCTTATCACGATATTAATTTTATTGTATTTCATATTAATAAATCTTTGTAAATTAGAAATTAACATTAACCCCTAAACTGAAGTTAGTGGGATTAGGATATTGATACTTATCAATATTCTGGATATTAGATCGCCCTTTACCCAGTGAACTACCTTCTGGATCATACCCTTCCAACTCAATGGCAGTTAACAGGAAAAAATTTTCCATTGAATAATAAACTCGCAAATTCCTAATACCTAACAAATCAGAAAATGTATAGCCAACAGAAGCTGCTTGTCCCCTGATAAATGCAGCATTATAAATTTCATGGGTATCGGTAAATGAATCGTAGCGTGCACCAGCATTACCTGCCCTAACCTGAGCGACTATCGTACCCTCCTGATGATCTGGACGCCAGGCATCTAACACTCTGTTTACCATGCCTGATACAAATTGACGATCCTCAGCAGACTCATGCACAATGGCTTTGTCCACCCCACCAACAAATTGTATCGTCATGTTCGCATCAAAATTCCTGTAAGTTATTGAATTGATAAATCCACCGTAAACATTAGGATAAGAATTACCAATAATATTACCATCAGAAATTAACTCGATTTTTCCGTCCTGATTTACATCTTCAAACTTCAAGTCACCAGGTAACCTACCATATCGTGCAGCCAAAGCTGCTTCCCGTGTGCTATATACACCCATACGGTTAAGCCCGAAGAAAGAACCGATTGATTCGCCAACTCTATATACTGAAGTAGCATTACCTGCACCGGCATCAACAAAAACGTCGGCGTCTGAGGGACCAAGTTTCAAAATCTTATTTCGATTGGCAGACACTGTCAGACGCGAATCCCAAGAGAAATTAGGGCTTTGAATATTGGTGGTGGCCAATCCGATTTCTATTCCTTTGTTTTCTACTTCTCCAATGTTTACGAAAGCACTACCAGGTGCGCTTGATTCTGGTAGTGGAAGATTGAACAACATGTCGCTCGTTGTTTTATGATAATAGTCAGCTACGATACCAACCCTGTAGTCGAACAGGCTAAGATCAATTCCAATGTCCCATTGAAAAGTTGTTTCCCATTTTAAGTCAGGATTACCTGTAGAACCTGGATAAAAACCTGATTGTAAGCCACTACCAAACATCACATTTGTTGTGTTGATATACCTTTGGGTTACAAAACTTCCGATCTCCTGGTTGCCTGTCTGACCGGCACTGGTGCGAAGTTTAAGGTTAGAGACTACGCTATTATCAGACATGAAATCTTCATTGGATATTCTCCAACCCACTCCCACAGATGGAAAGAAAGCATATTTATTGTTCGGGCCGAACTTTGAAGATCCATCAATACGACCTGTTGCTGTCAACATGTATTTGCTATCATAGGCATAGTTGACACGCGCAAAGTACGAATTCAGCGCACTTCTTTGATTTGAAGAATAGGATTCCGGTGTATTTGCACCTGCATTTAAATTATTGAAGCTATAAAAATTTGATGGAAAATTAGAAGCTCGCGCTTCTACCCCATCATAGTTATTTTCAGACCATGAAAGTCCGAGCAAACCGGCAAATGAATGTTTTCCCACCATTTTATTGTAGTTAAAGTAGTTTTCGTTTTGCCAATAAAACCACCTTGCATTACTCCCCCTGGCGTCCGAAGTACTGTTGCCCTGGAAATCCCCGTTAAACCACCTGCTGTCTTCACTTCTGTTATCTATGGAAAGGTTAGCCTTAAAACTTAAATCCTCAGTAATTTGAGCGTTAAGTACTACACCCCCTGTAAACTGTTGGTTAAGATAGTATCCGTCTCTCTGATCTGATGTATATACAATATTTCTCCAGTTCTCTCCAACAGGGAAGTCCCTTCCCGTACTCCATTTACCTGCATATATACCAAACACATCAGGATCATCCGGATACTTGGTAGGCAAGAGTGGCCATGTCTCTGAAATAGTTCTGAGTTGATCATCTCCTCTTGATTTTTTTGCCCTTGAATACAAAATATTAGTGCTTACGTCCAGCCATTTATTCAATTCAATATCCGTTGTAAACCGGGCATTTGTACGTTTATAATAAGATTCTATCAAAAGACCATCCTGATAATTATGTCCCATCCCAAATGAATATTTTGCTTTTTCAGATCCGCCACTCACATCAACATAATGGTCTTGCGAAAAGGAATTATCAAAGGCGATATCCTCCCAGTTTGAATAATATCTTGGTTTGTAATAATTTCCATCATTCCCAACTAAATCCATAAAGTAACCTCCTTTGGGCACCTGCTCAAACAAATGTGGCATTTCAGACCAAGAGGCACCTGTACCCTTATCCCCTCTGAAATCCTTTGACTCATCCAGTTTACCATATTTAGGCGTGTTGGTAAACGCCTGCTCATAGAGGTAGAAAAATTGGTCCGTAGTTACAGTATAATTATGTCTTTGCATCGTTCCCATCGTTACAGAACCATTATAATTAACTTTCACTTCACCTGCTTTTCCTCGCTTAGTAGTGATAATAATTACGCCATTTGCTCCTCGGGTACCGTAGATAGCGGTGGCTGATGCATCTTTCAGGATATCCATCGTTAAAATATCCTGCGGGTTAATGTTTCTTAGGGCATTACTCACCCCAATAATCCCATCGACTACAAAGAGCGGATCACTGTTCGAATTAATTGAGTTTGTACCTCTGATACGAATGATTGGATTGGAGCCTGGATACCCAGCACCTTGCTTAACTACCTGAACCCCTGATACTTTGCTTTGCAGGGCTTGACCGATATTAACAACTGGCCTATCTACGAGTTCCTTTTGTGATATACTGGCAACAGAGCCTGTGACATCACTTTTCCGTTGCGTACCATACCCTACTACTACCACCTCATCCAGCAGTTGGGAACCCGATGTCAACGTAATAGACAGATTTGACTTGCCAGCCACAGACACCTCCTGTGTTTGATAGCCAATATATGATACCACCAACACCGCATTTTCGTCAACATCACTAAGTGAAAAATTCCCATCAAAGTCAGTCGCTGTCCCTTTATTCGTTCCTTTCACCTGGATATTCACCCCGATCAGTGGTTCACCTAGCTCATCAACCACTGTTCCTTCCACAGAAAAGGCAATAGGTTCAATTGCTTTCGATAGAATAGGAGTTGATAACCGTGGCACTGTGCGAATCTTCCTTTTCGGCACAGCCGCCATCGTCTTCTCCCCTTCACTAATCAAACCATTGAGATGCCGTGACATTTCCTTCAAAGATTCAATGCCCTCCATATTATCTTTATAAATAATGACGTACTGGGTATCTATGATCCGATATTTAAGATCTGTCTGTTGTATAACATACTCCACGGCATTCTGCACCGTATTCAACTTTCGGAAATCCTCATCAACCATGATGCCTTCGACCAGCTTCAGATCAAAGGTGAAAAACACCTCAAACTTTATGCTGATCTCTTTAATGGCTTCGACAAAAGTTACTTCTTCTTGTTCTACATCCGCCTTGTTACCAGGAGATTCCGCCATGCCTTGCAGCGATAAAAGCAAGGTTGCAAATAGCATAATCGCCATCGTTACTTTCTTTGTAATGTTTTTTTTCATGGTTTTGAAAGTTTATTTGTTGAGCCGTTGAGTTGTTGAGAAGGTAAAGCCGCATGGCCATGCGGCTTTACCATTTGTTATTTTATATATAGTTCATTATTCCGTTCTTCTATCTTCACCCCCAGTGTCAATTCCAGAGCCTGCCTCGCCACATTCCAATCTTCATAAGGGATTCCGGTAAACATCCGCCGGGCGAGTAAACTGCTATCTCTGGACATCAGTTTCTTGCCATACAAATCCTCGATTTCACGGAACATATCTTCGACAGAGACATCTTCAAACCTCAATACCCCATCCAGCCAGTTGGCCGATTCTGCTATAGCTTGTACTTTTTCCTTTTTAAGAATATTGAGTTCCGCTGAAAAATTAACCCGGTCGCCAGGTTCCATTTTTAAGGCTTTATTCTCAGCTCGTTTCAGATCCAGCTCGATCTTTCCTGTTTCCAGAGTCACATCGGTTTGATCACGCCGTGATGATACATTAAATGTCGTGCCCAGTACCCTGACTTTCAGATCATTGGTCTCCACTGTAAAAGCAGCATCATCCGGAGTGTGTTCCACATCAAAAAACGCTTC
>JBDNFJ010000202.1:0-17750 GCA_041689895.1 Gracilimonas sp.
CCTCCTCGCGACCGTTTTGTTGAAGTAGTAAAAGCAGAATCTGATTTTTTATTCTTTGATAATATTAAAACAGAGAAGGTTGAAACCAGAGAAGATATAGCCACCGCTTCATTGAAAGAAACCGTACGAGAAATGACGAACTACTATGGCAAGTTTGGGGAAAAATGGAACTGGGGAATTGCCATCGATAACGACATTAATCATCTGGCGGATATCCCGGGTTTCGGGGCTCAGAACATATACAGCAGCGGGTCGGCTGAGTCGATTAACGCAGTTCACGGCGAACACGGACCTTCATGGAGAATGATTGTAGAATTGGGCCCGGAAGTAAAAGCTTGGGGAGTTTATCCCGGTGGGGCATCGGGAAACCCGGGCTCACCTAATTACGATTCCATGATTGAGGCTTGGAGAACCGGACAACTTTTTGAGCTGAATTTCTACAAAGAAAAACCCTATGATTTCAACTATAAGATGGTGCTGAATGGAGATGAATAAGCAGAAGCCTTCAAAAGCCGTACGAAACTATATTCGGTTTAGCCTACTATTGCTTGTTTTTCCGCTGATTTATCAGGGAATTTGGTTCTTTATTACGACAAAAGAATCGCTCAGTTATTTTGAAAAAGTACAGCTCTTGATGAGTTATTTTCCTGCCTCCATGCGTGATCCCTATGCTATCACGCTAATTTTTTTTGGGATGAGCCTGATGGCTGCCTTTTTAAGTTTCTCAGGATATTTGAAAAGCAGCAAATCGAAAGCACGCTACGTGACCATCTTTATTTGCTGTTTGGCTACGCTGCTAAGCGCTTTATTTGGGTTTACGTTACTGTAGTGGTTGGAATTTTAGCGTAAATATATGCTGGTGGTTTTGATAGCTATAATCGTACTCAAAACTCTGGGCTACACAAATTTCCTTCACAATTGCGAGTCCAAGGCCAAGTGAATTTGAATTGATATCAGCCTTATAAAAACGATTGAAATACATAGAAAGGTCTTGCTCAGGTTCCTTTCCGGAATTAGTGATATTCAATGTTCCCGGCAATAACTCAATCGCAATCTCTCCTTTTCCTGTATTGTGGCGAATAGCATTCACTAATAAATTTCGAAGCAAAACCTCAGTAAGCTCTTCATTTCCGGATACGCTGTTGGATGGCATAATTTTGGCCGTAATAGAGATTTTCTTTTGCCGTATCTGTTCATCAAATTCATTAAGTAATTCCGTAAGCATCTTACTCATGTTTACAGTTTGTTTTTCCTCAAAATGCCGGTTCTCAATTTTCGCAAGCAATAAGAGAGCTTTGTTTATTCGGGAAAGCCGATTTGCGGCTTGATATACATCTTTGATAGATTCCCACTGGTTTTCATCAAATTGTTCATCCTGTAGCAACATTTCAATCCGGGTAATAATGACTGATAGAGGAGTCTGGATTTCATGCGATGCATTTTCGGTGAACTGTTTTAGGCTATGATAATCGTGCTCTATCTTTGCCATCATTCCCATTAGCACCTCATTCAGTTGATCAAATTCTTGGATGTCTGCATTGGGTAAATGCAGACTTCCTTTTTGGGAGAGGCGATACTCAGAGGCCCGTTCAAGAGTAGTAAAAAAGGGTTGCCAAATTTTTACCAATAGGCCACGGTTCAATATGTACATCCCGGTAATCAGCAACATGATAAAAATCAGCTCGGTAAAAATAATGGCACTAAACAGATCGTCGTATTCAATCAGAGATTTGCGAAGAGTGATACGCACTGGTTTTCCAGAAGCCATAATCTCGGCATGTACTTGTCGGTACGGAATATCTTCCTGCTCAACGGAATTATATAACAACGTGTCGGAATAAAAAAGCTTTTTGGTATGAATAGAGCTAATGTAGTTGTAATCGAGTAGCGAACTTTTTTTGGCATAATTCAAAAAGGACTCCGCATCATTATCCTGAAACTGTTCAATGGAAACCTGGAGCTCAGAATAGAGAGTCTCATCTATACTGTCTTCCAAGACCAGCGAAATGGCATATAGAAAAATACCACTCCAAAAAATTAGCAGAACAAGTAACAGAGATAGATAATAAACTTGTGTTTTTGCAAGCAGTTTCATGATGCCATAAATTTATATCCCATTCCATACACGGTTTTAATGAGGTCTTTACCTCCAGCTTCCTTGATCTTCTTCCTCAGGTTATTGATATGAACATAAATGAAATCGAAAGAATCCACAATGTCGTAATGATCTCCCCATGCGTGTTCAGCGATAGCTTCTTTAGTGAGTACTCGATGATTATTGGCAAGAAAATAATTCAGAATATCGTATTCCTTGCCGGTCAAATTTAGTTCCTTATCGTTCACAAATACCCGTTTTTCTAAGGGTTGAACCCGAAGATTCCCTATCTGAAATTCGCGATCACCTTTAAACTGTTTACGGCGCATCAGGGCTTTGATACGAGCATTGAGTTCGGAGAGATGAAAGGGTTTAGTGAGATAATCATCCGAACCAAGTTCCAATCCTTTTATGCGATCATCAAGCGAATCCTTAGCAGAAATAATGATAATTCCTGCTTCTGAATGATTGTGCTTTAACTCGTTGATTAAAGCAAGCCCATTTCCACCGGGTAGGGTGATATCCACCAAAATGCAATCGTAATTATAGACATGAATCTTTTGGTGTGCCTGATTATAGGTTGCAGAGATTTCGCAGATATAGCCTTCTTTTTCCAGATATTGGTAGATGTCTTTTGCCAGTGATGGCTCATCCTCAATAATTAGTACTTTCATCACACACCGGTATTTAAGTCGCTTATCTTAGAAATTAATCGCAGTAAAGTAGGTAATACAAGGAGCAAAAGTGGCAGAGCCACAACTAAACCGCCAATCACAGAAATAGCCAGCGGTTGGTGCAACTGAGCTCCGGCACCTAATGCCAATGCCAGAGGAATCAGCGCAGCAATAGCAGCAGTGGCTGTCATCAGCTTGGGACGCAACCGTAGTGAAATAGAATAGCTGATAGCTTCCTCCAGATCCATTCCTCCTTCTTCATACGCGGTTAAAAATTGGTAATAAGTGAAAATGGCATTTTCCGCAATAATTCCCACAATCATGATAATACCGGTATAGCTTCCCACATTGAGCGGGGTTCCTGTACTATAAAGTGCCAGAATGCATCCCGAAATTCCAAGAATGGAGGTTAAAAGAATAATAAGGCTGGCGCTTACATTTCTAAACAAAAATAAGATAACAGTAAATACTAACAGGCTTGATGCCAATAGTACAAACGCCAGTTCCCGAAATGATTGTTGTTGCTCGGCATACGCTCCGCCATAGGTTATATGATATCCACTGGGTAGCATAATTTGTTTGTTAATCGCTTGCTTTATATCTCTGACCGTGCTGCCCAAGTCTCTGTTTCTGAGGCGCGCCGTTATGGGAATCATCGGTTGGAGGTTTTCCCGTTCTACTTCTGCCGACCCCGCATGCACGTTGATATCAGCAAATAGCGTAAGGGGTTTTCGGATGCCGTTGGGAAGTAGAATTTGTGCTTCATTAATTTGGCTGATATTGTTTCGGAGCTTTTCCGGATAAATCATGCGAAGCGGGGTTATCTGTTGTTTTCCCATAACGCTACCAATTTTCACGCCTTCGATTTGGCTTTTAAGTTGAATCCAAAAATCACTCGCCTTCATTTGATACAATGCCAGTTCTTTCTCTTTAGGATGTATAGTTATAGAAGGCCCTGCAATCACAATTCCATCAAATACATCTGCTGTGCCCCGCACATTTTCAACGATGGTTGCCATGCGTTTGGCATAGGATTGAAGTAGCACCGGGTCATCCCCAAATATTTTTATTTCTATGGGTTGAACCGAACTCATCAAATCGCCCAGCATATCTCCAATAACTTGGCCAAAATCAATGGTTAGTGCGGGAACAGTTTCTTCAACCGAAGCGCGGATTTCATTTATCACTTCCTTAGTGGGCTTGGTCTTGTTTTGTTTAAGCTGAATCAGATAATCACCCCGATTGGGTTCCGTAATAAAAAGTCCCATTTGGGTTCCGGTTCGGCGGGAATAATTGGCCACTTCGGGATTACTGCTAATAACCTGATCTACCCGCCCAAGCATTTGTTCCGTTTCTGCCAGGGAAGTTCCTGGTGGAGAATCAAAATCAAGAACAATGGTTCCTTCATCCATTTCAGGTAAAAAGCCGGTTTGTAATTTCGGTATGGCCCAAATGGTACCACCTATCATAATTGCCACAAAAACGAGGGCTATAGAGGGATGTCGGATCAAGAAAGCAGACCAAGCGGCCGGTTCTAATTTATGCTCCGTGCGAGAGGTTGAAATGTTTTTGCCGGCCAATAGCAGATAAACAACCGGAAGTATCAGCCACACAACAAAAAAGGAGCAACCCAGAGTGATAATCATGGTGTTGGCTAATACTTTGAAATAGGCTCCGGCAACCCCACTCATCAGGGAAAAGGGAAAAAAGATCACGATAGTGCTGAGCGACGAACCGACCATTGCAGGGAATAAATATATGATGGCTTTTTTGATATGCTCCGTCGTAGGGTAACTGGGATGTTCTTCCCAAATACGATGAATTTGTTCCACTACAATAATAGCATCATCAATGATAAGCCCGATACCGGCAGCTATGGCACCGAGTGTCATCAGGTTCAGCGTATAACCAGTAAGGAAAATAACAACGATCGAAAGCCCAAGCGTAGTAGGAATTATAATGAGCAACGTGAGGCTGGAACGAAAAGACCGCAAAAAGAAAATTGTGATGATAATCGCAAATACGAGTCCGATCCAAACGGCATCAATCACACTTCGTATGCTGGCACCCACGAAATCGGCTTGATCATAATATTTGGTTATTTTCACTCCCGCCGGTAACAAAGATTCTAATTCCTGAGCTTTAGCGTCAACTTCTTGTGAAAGCTCAATTAAGTTTTTAGCAGGTTGTTTAATCACATTCACCAATACGCCTTCCAGCCCGTCTGTGTTAATTTTTACGTATTCAACCATTTGATGAACGCTAAGATCAGCCACATCGCCGAGTTTTATTTCTCGTTTACCATCATAGATAATAGTTAGGTTTTCTATATCCGGGATCGTGTAAACCGAAGCATCGGTGAGCGTGAGATAGAGTCGCCGGTAGTCGTTGGCAAAGCCATTTGATTCTATAAAACCGGTGGACGCTAAGGTAGCCTGAACTTGGGACGGTGTAATACCCAGGTGGCTCATAACATCCGGCTTAAGTGTGGCCCAATATTCTTTCTCTTTACCACCCTGCACCTGAATTTTTGCCACTCCATCCAGTTGTGATAAAAACGGCTTAATTTGATATTTAGCCATCATCTTAAGATCTACTAAACTCATGTCTTTACTTTCCAGCATAAAACCCATCACCGGTAAAATAGAAGGATTCATCCGCTCAATGGTGAGCTGAGTGTTTGCCGGAAGTTGATTTCTAATTTGATTAATTCTGGATTCAATTAACTGCTGGCTGGTATAAATATCGGCATCCCATTTCAAAAAGGCCGAAATTTCACTACTTCCTCTACTGGTTATACTTCGAATTAACTGAACGTCAGGAATTTGTTTGGCGGCTGTTTCCAATGGCTTGGTGACCGTAATCATCATTTTTTCAACGGGTTGTTCACCGTCATCAGCAATAATTTTTATTTTTGGGAAAGTGATTTCAGGGAAAAGTGATTTTTGTAAATGGGAATAAGTGAAAAATCCACCTGCCAAAATAAGAAGCAGAATAAAAGCTATTGGTTTTTTGAATGCTTCGTAAAAGGAGTCTTTAATCGATTTCATTATTTCTTATGAACACGAACTATGGTTGAATCTTCTAATCCAAATTGGCCTGCAACAACTATTTTATCTGAAGGCTCAAACCTGGGGCTCAAAATTTCCACCTTTTTCCCATCCGTAAGCCCCGTGGTTACAGGAACTTTAACCACCATTGATTCGTCCACTATTTTCATCACCCAAAAGGAAGTAAATTCTTCGTTAGCTAACACTGCTTCTTTGGGAAGTATGAAAGTTTTGGAGTGAGTATAGGTTCGAAGCCAGACAGTCAGTATCAAACCTTCGGGGAGAATATCAGAAGTTTTGAGTTTTGCCAGATAAACGACTGTTTGTGAGGGGCTATCAGCGCTGCTCATAGGATTCTGGATAATAGCGGTTCTTTGATTGCCGGATTGGTCCGGTAATTCTACGATCACCGACTTATTAGTGCGAATGAAAGAACGATACTGGAGGGGAACATACACCTCGAGATAGGTTTCTTCAGGTTTCACAATTTCAGCCAGCACGCTTCCCTCCTGTATGTAGTCGCCTGAAGAATAAAAGGTATTCGCTACTTTTCCATTGGAAGGGGCCGTTATAGAAACCGTTCCCAAACGCTGAGCCGAGTTCGCTTGAGACAATACGTGGGATTCTTTAGAGTCTAATGTAAAGAGCGTTTGCCCCTTTTGTACAGAATCTCCAGGTTTAATCATCACCTCTTTTATATACCCGCTGAACGGGGCAGCTACCGTGTTTTTATGTAAAAATCGAACACGCGATGATAATGCAACCGAATCTGTAATAGTACCTATTATAGGTGAACTCACCATTACTTCCGGACGGGCAATGGCTGCGGATGCTTTGTGTTCTGAATTTGAACTACAGGCTGAAATAATTCCCGCTATCAACCCTAAAAGAATCATTGGAAGGTGTGTTTTCATAACTATGTGGGTTACCAATTCCAGTAATTATATTCGTTAATAAGACTTAGGCGCGCACCTTCATTTTGTACGCGTTGATTACGAGCATCTATATAATTCCGCAGAAAAGTCATATAGTTAATGATGGATAACTCACCCTGCGAAAGTTTTTTCTGGAAGGCTTTTAGCAAATTCTCATACCCCAGAATTTGATGTTCAATAAGAACTTGTTGCTCCTCATTTTTTGTAAGTCGATAGCTAAGGCTGTTTAATTTGTTCTGCCTCTCAGTATCAAATTGTTGTTGGTATCCTTTCACCGAACGTTGACCTAATTTGATTTGCTGACGGTTGATGTTTTTTTGATGTCCATCATAAATAGGAAGTGAAAATTGGAACCCTGTCGAAAACCCATAGTGATGATCAAACCCTGAAAACTGCGTTGTATTCAATCCGGTATTACCAAAAGCAGTGAGTGAAGGTTTATACTTTAACTCAGAAACCTGTTGTTGTAAAGAAAGCTCTAAACTGTCCATCCTGAACTTCTGCAAAAATTTAGAACTACCGCTGATTGGTAAAATCTTTAATTCTGGTTTTAATAGATCAACCGCTGTTGTAGTAGTAAATCCACTTAGAGTGTTTAATTTATAGAGATTTTGCTGATAACTGCTTTGAGCAATTTTTTGTTCTGTTTTCAACCGGTCTATTTCAATTTCCATTTGGGTGATATCGGTGATTTTAGCGATCCCATTGGACCCTAACTTGTGCAAAACCTTTTTTTGTTGATGCATCAAATCTAATACTTCCCGAAGGTATTTGAGTCGGGCTGCCCCTTGGTAGGTGGTTATGTACTGTTCTGTGATTTTACGCTTTTGCTCATGTTCTATAAGCTTTATTTCTGCTGCCGATTTTTTTCCCGTTGCAATGGCACGTCGTTTTCGGATATCCAGTTTACTTCCTGCGAGTAATGGATATTCAATGTTGAGGAGAACGGAATAAAGTCCGCCATTAGTCACGGCATTATCATAGCCAAACTTCCCAAATACGGGAGCGTATAAAAAATCAGCCGTTCCATAGATAGAAGGTCTTGTTAGTTCAGATTTGGCTAAATCTACCTGTAATTGAACATTCGATATTTTATTTTGCTGCTCATTGATGGCAGGGTTATGAGCTCTTGCCTGGCCTATATAAAATTCTATATTTCGATTCTGGGCTGTGGCTTGCGTCCCAAAAGCAACAAGAAAGCCTGTAAGAAAAAAGATGTTATAAAAAAGAGCCTGTTTCATATAAATGGGTCATGGTCATTTAAGAAGCATATAGAGAATGCTCCGGATTTAAATTAGCTGCCATCCGGAGCATCTATATATATAAAACTAATCTTCGTCTTCTTCCTTAGAACCTGATCCAACTTTCTTAACAAGCTGTCCCGATTCATTAAAAATCAGATCAATGACTCCATGATCTTCATCTTTTTCTTCGGCCATTTCTTCGCCATGCTCGTTATCTTCTTCGTGTTCGTTTTCTTCGTATTCCTCATGGTCTTCCTCCTCATTTTCTTTCCGAATGGCTACTTCATAAAGTGTCCCCTCAGCATTAGAAATACGGGCAATTTCATCGATATCCGTATCCCAGTAATCTCGGGCAAGAGAAGCTAAAACAGCGTCAGGAAGGTCGCTCATCGCTATTTCCATTTCTGTTTCAATCCAGGTCCCATCTTCGCTGAAATTGGCAGAATAGGAAACCGATTTCATCTTAAATTCAGCTTCATATTCATCTTCTGATTCCTTTCCCCATTCAACAGAGTTTACATTTTGGAATTTTTTGGCAAAAGCAGCTTTGACCTTGCCGGGAACCGACTGGGCTGTACAACTGACCGATAAAAAAAGTAGCAGTAAGGTGGGAAGTACTAAAAGGGTCTTAGTTTGGGTAAAATATTTCATGGCACTATATTTTGTGGTTTAAGTTTCACAAAACATAACACCCAATTCTAAAGAAATTCTTAAGTGCTGAGGCCTATTCTTCCCCTTCTCTTTTCATCATAATGAACTTATTGATAGCCAACATAAGTGGGGAAGTTATGGCGATGATGACAATAGTAGTGGCATGGGCGATGGTAGCATAAGCCAAGCCCGTAGCTTCCGGGACGGCATAAAAAATGAACAGCGCTTTGGTAATAAAAAGATGATAGGTGCCAATTCCACCGGGCGTTGGGATGGAAAGCCCAACCGCACTAACCATGGTTAATACCACGGCTTCCGTCAAGCCAAGGCCGAACACATCTTGCATATCAAACATCCAGAAGCCGATATACGTCATAAGTATGTAAAATGCCCAAATCACGGCTGAGTAGAAGATGAATAAGGGCCAATTTCGGAGCTCTCGAATAGCCAATAGCCCATCCACAAAAGTGCGTACTACTTTCTGGATTTTATGTGCAAAATGTGCAAGGCTGCCATCCGTTTTTTCGACAGCCCATTTAAATACCCAATATAACAATGCCAGTAATACAAAGGCTATAAATCCATATTTAATAAAACCGATAAGCAGGTTCATTTGCACCGCTGCATTGGTAATATCAACGCCAAACAAATGGGAAAGAACCTGTGGATCAGAAATAAGAAAAACGACCACAAAAGCCATGATAATCAGCATTCCCAGCAAATCTACCACACGTTCGAGCACAATGGTTCCGATGATCTTGCTATTGCTTTCATCCACTTGTCGGGCCACATATACGGGTCGTGCAATCTCGCCCACTCTGGGGAGCACAATATTGGTGAGATAGCCAAACAACACACCGGTAAAAAGAGTGGTTTTAGTGGGCATCTTATCTTTGTTGGTGAATAACATCTTCCAACGTAGTGCACGAATGAAATGAGCCGTGAGGGTTGCAAGAATAAAGGGGAAAATCCAGCCCCAACTCATATGCCGGGCTGCTTCGGCTACATCCGAAAACGAAACTTCCCTAAAAGCCAACCAAAGAAATAAAGCACCCAGCAGAACACTACCTAAAACTTTTAAAAACTTCTTAATCTGCATTGCTGTGTTCAACCCATAAGTGCGAAACATTTATTTTGTAGGACTTCCATCGGGGTTTTATAATTAAATTTTCTAATCGGTCTGTAATTTAGTAATCTTTCCACTTCTTTTATTCGTTTGGTCGAGATTTTTCTTAAATCGGTTTTCTTAGGAAAGAATCTTCTTATAACCCCTATTCTGTTCTCCACGGTTCCTTTGTCCTGGGAGGTATAAGGTCTTGTAAAATAGGTTTTGGCTCCTAAAAGCCTCCCTATTTTCTGATGCTGAGCAAATTCCTTCCCATTATCGAAGGTTAAGGTCTTTATCCAAGAGGAGCTGAAGTTGGTGAGTCTTTTCTCCATTTTAGCATAGACTTCAGCCGCTTCTTTTCCGCTGAGCTTCTCTAGCATGGTGAGCAGAGTTGCTCTATCGGTCATGACCAATAAGGCCGATTTGTGATCGCTCCCCATCATTAGGTCCACTTCAATATCTCCGATGCGTTCTCGTTGTTCTACCACGCTCGGACGGTGCTCTATACCTATTCGCCCTTTGATAGCTCCTCGCTTGTCCTTTGTGTTTCCCCGCTTTTGTCTTCTACTGCCATGGCGAAGATTCTTATAGAGTTCAGAATACTCAGAGTCGACTCGTTTCTTGCTTTTTTTCATGCCCCAAATCCACTGATAGATCGTTTCATGGCTCACACAGGCTTCTCCTTCCAGAGATAGGCGACGGCTGATGAGTTCAGGACTCCATTTCGGGTAGCGCAACAAACCCGCGATACGCTCTTTCAGCGACGCGGTTAGCAATACCCGTTTAGCCTTGGACTCATGGCGCTTATCTGTCCTCCTCTGGGCATTACTGGCTACATATTCTCCAGCCGTTCTTCCTCGCAGCGCGGTGTTTCTTTTTAGCTCTCTGTAAATGGTCACAGGATGGACTTCCAATATTTCTGCGATCTCAGTTTTACGACTACCTTTTTTTAATAAGGCTTGGATTTGATACCTTTGGGGTAGGTTCAATTGGTTGTATTTTTTCATGTAAGACTAATATATCAATAGATCCCAAAACTCTTGGGGATAGCCCCAAGAGTTTTAAATATTAGTTTCGCACTTATTACTTGAACTTAGAATTAATTAATACCTCATATCTACAACTTCGGCATTTGCTGGATGCTGTAAGGTAAAAACCCCGGCTTCGGGCTTAAGAAATCTACCCTTGGTAAAGGTTGTGACAATACGATTATCAGAGATATCCCAAGCTCGAATCTCGAGTGGATGCTGCCGTGCATCAAGCATAATTTCAACTCGCACAAACACGGCAAAATCATCGTTTGTGGTTAGGGTGATTTTGGTTTTGTTGCCAACTTTTTCCTCGGAAACAGAATAAGTAGAATCGATGCCGCTTAGCATGCGTGAAGGCGCAAAATCGTCTTCTTCCGGATAATAATTGTCGATGATAACGCGATTCCGTTCGGGGTCGTACACCTGTGAAGTTTCTCCATCTACTACAATGGTTTGGCCATCACTTTTCAGCTTATAGCTGATATTATCGATCCAAATCTTGCCGGCGCTGTTTACGGTTTCGCCGGTGTACGAGTCGGTGTACACGTGGTTAAATTGAGATGCGAAGATCAAGCCTTCGTCAAAGCGCTGTTTAAGCTGATCGAAATTTGGAGTTTGCGCGAATATGGTAGTGCCCATACCGAATATAAAAAGAGGAATAAGTAGAAAAGGTCGGCACTCGGTGAGGTGTTTTACGTTTGCTCTAAAGCTCATCCAAACCGTCCAATCTTTCCTGAAGTTCATCTTCATCTTGGAGGAGAACATCACGTGCGGTACTTCCTTGATAGGGTCCAACAATGCCTGCATTAAATAATTGATCTATGATTCGTCCGGCGCGATTATAACCGATTTTCAGTTTGCGCTGTAGCAGTGAAACCGACCCTTGCTGATGAAGAATCACCAACTTGGCGGCAGCTTCAAAGTAGTCATCTATATCATCCAACGGATCAGGAATCTCTGTGGTATCATCTTTTATAATAGGCAGATGGAAAGGTTCCTTATAACCGGCTTGCCGGCCTATAAAGGCATTAATTCTTTCCACTTCCTCGGTAGAAACAAAAGCATTTTGAATCCGGATCATTCCGGTTCCGTTGTTGAACAGCATGTCTCCCATACCAATCAGCTGATCGGCGCCTCCCATATCAAGTATCGTTCGTGAATCTACTTTAGAAGCCACTTGATAAGCAATACGCGCCGGGAAGTTCGCTTTAATAGTCCCTGTAATTACGTTTACAGAAGGGCGCTGTGTAGCTACAACCAAGTGAATTCCAATAGCCCGTGCCAGCTGAGCAAGACGAGAAATGGGCTCTTCAATTTGCTTGCCGGCAGTCATCATCAAATCGGCCAGTTCATCAATAATAACGACAATATAAGGCAGATGACGATGCCCAAGATCTTCTTCCAGCTCTCCTGCTGCAAATTTTTCATTGTATGATTTGATATCACGCACCAGCGCCATTTTCAGCAAGTCATAGCGGTTATCCATCTCCTTACACAAGCTTTCCAATGTTTCTTGTGCTTTAGAAGTGTCAGTGACAATAGGCTCATCCGCATCAGGCAGCATGGCCAGAAAATGGTTCTGAATATTGCGATACAAAGACAGCTCGATTTTCTTCGGGTCAATCATCACAAACTTCAAATTATCCGGATGGCACTTGTACAGTAAACAAGTAATAATCGTATTAATACCCACCGATTTACCCGAACCTGTGGCTCCGGCTATCAGCAGGTGGGGCATTTTGGTAAGATCGATCATAAACACTTCGTTCTCAATGGTTTTACCAAAGGCGACGGGAAGCGTAAACTTAGTTTCTACAAATTTCTTGGTGTTAATTACCTGCTTGATGTACACCGTTTCGCGCGTGGTGTTCGGAACCTCAATTCCCACGGCCGATTTCCCTGGAATCGGGGTAAGCATTCGCAAGCCTCTGGAAGCCGTTGCCATTTTCAAGTCGTTGGAATAGCTTTCAATTTTTGAAATCTTTACATCAGGCGCGGGCTCCAGTTCGTACAGGGTAACCGTGGGGCCAACAATAGCATTAATGCTAATAATCTCAATTTTATGGCGCTTTAACTTGTCCAGAATAATCCGCTTGTTTTCTCGGATCTCTTCTAAATCTACTTCATTTCCTTCATTGGGAGGCGAATCCAGCAGATCTATTATTGGGAATTTATATTTAATAACCGGCACATCTTTGGCTTTCTCCCGATTCTGCTTATCAAGGTCCTTTGCGCCGGCTTCTTCTTCCCCTTTGCCTACATATACCGAAACTTCGATGTCATCTTCCTCATCGCCCACTTCCTTTTCTTTCTCCAACGAAGCGCGTTGACGAGTGTCCAGCGTTTTCACTTCTGCTTGTCCTTTTTCACGAAGCTTGCGCTCTTCTTCTTCTGATTTCTGAACCAGCTCATCGATAGACAGAGCCGGTTTCACAGGCTCACTTTCATCCTCTGTTTCAGCAATTTGCTTCTTCTCCAGCTCTTTTTCATCCGAAGCAGATGTCATGTTTTTTGCTTCTTTCTGAGTAGCTTGCTGTGCTCTTTTTTCTTGTTTAGCCGCTTTTTTAGCTGCAATGCGCTCTTCCCGCTCTTCGGCTTTTTGTTCTTTACGAAGCTGACGTTCAGCGCGCCAATCTTCCAATTTTTCGCGGATGTTGCTCATCCATATTTTTACGTTGTCAATCGTTTTTTGGAGATCACGATCTACAAACATGAGCATTGTTACTATCATCAAGACCGATAGAATGAAAATAGAACCAATGCCGGTGAAGTTTTGCAATACCTTAGAAATGGCAATTCCTGCTGAGCCGCTCCAAATAGAATCATCGGGGAAGTTGGCGTTTATATTCAACCAGCCAATAAAAGTGGAAAGTAGCACCATGCCCCAAATACTCAGCACCGTAAGCCAGCCTAATTCTTTAAAATCTCGTCGTCGGAAAATGTGCCAGCCGTGGTAACCGGTAATCAGCGCCAGAATAATACTCGTATAACCGAATAAACCATGAACCAGGTAATGTGAAATGTACGCCCCTACCGGACCCAGCCGATTTTGCACCAGACGGGAGTTGGCATCGGGATTAAACAAATCCAGAAAGGAGATGCTTTTCGCATAACGGTAATCTTCGGGATTAAAGGAAAGAATGCTCAACCCCAGCAAAATCGCAATCGACATAATGATAATGCCAATAATTTCGACTTTCCGGTTCGAGTCTAAGCCCGTGGTTATAGATGTATTTAGTTTGTTTTTAGCCATTCAAGTTGGTCAGAATTCCATCCCGCATTCCGGGAAGTACATCAAATTCATTTACTTTACAACAGTAAGAAATATCGTCATTCGGAACCAGTTCAGCCAATCTTTTTGCATGATCACTTTTACTGATGGCTCCTTCTAAATCATCCCCAAATTTTTCGAAAAGACCAAATGCAACTTTAGCGCCATCTTTGGCGGTATTGGGAAGATTTCCTCCAGAAAGGGCATGCAGTAACGAGCCTGCAAACAGGGTGTCTTCAATAGATAAACGGCCTTGCCAGCCCGAGCAAATAAGCACCACTTCATCATCATGTTGGTGGATAGCATTTAATATACTCTGTTGATTTAGGAAGGTACCCACATATATTTGGTTAGCCAAAGCCGCTTTTTTGATCGCTTTAGTTCCGTTGGTCGTATTAAAAATCAGTGTTTTATCCTGAATGACTTCTGGAGCATATTCAGCCGGAGAATTCCCCAAATGATACCCTTCAATTTTCGTCCCGTTCTTTTCGCCACACAGTAGATAATCTTTTTGATCCATGGTGTTGGCGATTTTCATCGCATCGCTCATATCAACTACGGGAATAATCTTTCGGGCTCCGTTATTAATTGCTGTAGCAATAGAAGAGGAGGCACGCAGCACATCTATAATAATCGCCGTTTTCCCTCGGAGCTCTTCTTCTTGAAAAGCCTGAATGGAAAAAAACACGTCGATGTAACTTAACTCTGGCATAATCTCTCTTTGTTATTTTTTGAGGAAAGGAGGCCGGGTAATGGTAGCTGGTGCCGTCCTTTTACGAATACTAATTTGAATATTATTTCCTTCATCGGCATAGCTTTTAGCAACGTAACCCATTCCAATACCCTTACCTAAAGTGATAGACATTGTTCCACTGGTAACCTCTCCAATAGCTTCGCCGGCAGCGTTCAATATTTCGTAGCCCTGCCGCGGGATGTTGCGTTCACCCTCTACCATAAAACCAACCAACTGGCGGTTTAATCCCTTTTCTTTTTTCTGCTGAAGGACTGCCTTGCCGATAAAATCTCCTTTGTCAAATTTAGTAATCCAGCCGAGGCGGGCTTCCAGCGGGTGGGTTTTTTCAGAGATGTCATTCCCGTACAGCGCAAAACCCATCTCCAGACGGAGCGTATCACGAGCGCCTAAGCCACAAGGCTCTATTCCAAATTCTTTGCCCGCATCCATAATCGCATTCCAAATAGCTTCGGTATTCATCTGATTTTTATCAAAATAAAGCTCAAACCCTTTTTCGCCGGTGTAACCCGTGGCAGAAAACATGATGCCGTTATTTTCCGCTAAATCCCCCATTTTAAACGAATAAAATCCAATTTCATTCAGGTTAATATCCGTAAGCTTTTGCAGTGTTTCAATCGACTTCGGGCCCTGAACGGCCAACAGACACATCTCGTCCGACCGGTTTTGAACCGTAGCATCAAAGGAATTATGATCCATAATCCAGTTATAATCTTTTTCGATGTTGGAAGCATTTACCACCACCAGATATCCGGCATCATCAAACAGCTTATAAATAATTACGTCGTCCACAATGCCGCCATCTTCATAACACATGCAGGTGTATTGTGCCTTTCCCTCCACCAGTTTCGAGGCATCATTCACCGTAACGTATTGAAGAAGATCCAAAGCTTGCGGACCGGTCACATAAAACTCGCCCATGTGCGAAACATCGAACATACCCACGGCTTTGCGAACAGCCGCGTGTTCCGTTTTTATGCCTGCATATCGAACCGGCATATCGTAGCCGGCGAAGTCTACTAACTTAGCGCCTGCTTTCTCGTGAACAGCGTGAAATGGAGTTTGCTTAGACATTATTGGATACAAATAGGTGTGTTTAGAATTGAATGCAATGGTTGAACTTCTACAAGCTCTAATTAAAATCGGATGGAAGGTAAGAGTTTGTACACCAAAAATCGGCTAAACATAGGCATTTATTAGTCCAGAAAGTAAATCGTGAACAGAAACAAACACAATAGTAAACTCAAAGCCCATTGAATTGCATAAAGAAAAGCTCCATGATTTACTTGCCGATATTGAAACCAGAGCCAATATCGACAGCGTTGCAAATGATTGCATTTCATCCAGATTAAACAGCCAAGCGATTACTCAATATACCCCTCAGTTTTGAATAATTTTTTGCTTTAAAATACCACACGAAGGAGAAAAAAGATGCATTTCTCGCATATTCAGCGCTGAATCTAAGATTAAAATCTGTTTTATATCCGAGGCAAAGAATGCTTATATTTGGCCTTAGAATTTAACAAATGATCGTTCATCAGATTTAGGTTTTACACAATTTATGGCTATTAACAAAGAACAGGTAAAATCAGCAGTCAGTCAGGTTTTACACCCCTCCGAACAACGCGATCTCATTTCACTGGAAATGGTTCAAGATTTGATCGTTCAAGAAAAGTACATCGCCTTCACGCTGGAGTTTCCAGAAAAAGATGAGAGCCTCGAAAAGCATCTTGTCCAACAATGTGAAGAGTCTATTCAGAAATTCGTTGACAAAGAGGCTATTGTAGATATTCAAACGGCCGTCAACCTTTCCCTAAAACGAAAGATGGAAGACACAAAACCGGGACCCGAACAAAATCAGCCACCACAAATACTTGGTAACGTTAAGAATATTATTGCGGTTGCTTCAGGTAAAGGCGGAGTTGGGAAATCTACCGTTGCGGTAAATATAGCCGCATCACTTGCCCAAAAAGGGCATACGGTAGGGCTGATGGATACCGATATTTATGGCCCAAGTATCCCAACGATGTTCAATATCCACGATAAGCCAAATATCACTACGCAAAAAAAGCTGGTTCCTCATGAGAAATTTGGGATCAAGTTGGTTTCGATGGGGTTTCTGGTTGATGTAAACCAAGCGATGGTTTGGCGCGGGCCCATGGTAACCAGTGCGGTAAAGCAGTTTATGACGGATGTGGAGTGGGGTGCTTTAGATTATCTGATTCTGGATCTGCCTCCGGGCACGGGAGATATTCAGCTTACCATCGTGCAAACGGTGCCATTGTCTGGGGCTGTAATCGTTTCAACCCCGCAAATTGTGGCTTTAGATGATGCGCGAAAAGGCGTGGCTATGTTCAACAAAGTGAACGTACCGGTGCTGGGCATCGTAGAGAATATGGCTTACTTTACCCCGCCCGATATGCCTGATAAGAAGTACTATATCTTTGGCCAAGGCGGCGCTTCTCACCTTGCACAAGAATTGGGCGTACCAGTTTTGGGTGAAGTTCCACTGCAGCAGACCGTGCGTGAAAGCGGCGATTCCGGAAAGCCAATTGTGCTGGAAGACGTTAATTCTCCCGCAGGAACAGCGCTGATGGAAGTGACCGGAAATATGGAGCAACAACTGGCACTACGATACAAAGAACAAGCACCTACACAAAAAGTAGATATCAAATTCCGACCTTAAGCTGAATTTTTTCTATCTAAGTGAGTGCTTGTGGAGCATAAGCGAACGGTTGAGGTATTTAACATCCATTTGGTATAATCCTTGCAAATTGCTTCCTTTTCTGGAATGATTGACACACTATCTCCCAACTAAATGGACATCATCTATCTTCTCGATTTAATCGGGACTTTTGTTTTTGCAATTAGCGGTATTCGAATCGCAGCCCGTGCCGATATGGATGTATTTGGCGCATCGGTGGTTGGCTTTGCAACCGC
>JBDNFJ010000203.1:0-2296 GCA_041689895.1 Gracilimonas sp.
CTACGGCCTCTATTGTTGTGCAGCCTTTCTTTTATGAACAACCATGGTTTTTCTTGCTCGTAATCCTATTGCTCGGTGGAGGATATTACGGTGCTTCTCAAATCCGTTATCGTTACTTACTTCGCCAGCAGGAGAAACTGGAGCATATTATCGAAGAACAAACGGCTCAAATTCGTAAAGAGAAAAATGATCTTGAAATGAAAAACCAGATCATTCATCAACAAACCGAAGAACTGGAGGAAAGCAACAAAACGAAGGACAAATTCTTCTCGCTCATTGCCCATGATCTCAGAAATCCATTTCAGGCTATTTTAGGTTTCGGTGAACTGATGCTTGCTGAAGTAGATGAAGCCGATCGCAAAGATATTAAAAGCAATCTTGAACAGATGCATGACTCTTCCAAATCACTTCTCGCTTTGGTTGAGCACTTATTGAATTGGGCCTCCTTACATACGGGCAAAATTTTGGCTAAGCCTGAGCCCGTACAGCTAAAAGAACTTTTTGAGTACACGGTAAAGATATTGAACCAAGTAGCTCAACAAAAAAAAATTGAGCTTCGCACAGAAATAGAATCCAATTACACGCTTTTTGCTGATCCCAACATGATGAAAACAGTGTTACGAAATCTGGTTTCTAACGCACTCAAATTCACTCATAAAGGTGGTTGTGTAACGCTCAAGCTTCGGAAAGAAAAGGTGCATTATATGATAGAGGTTGAAGATAATGGAATTGGTATGACAGATAAGATGACCGGTGAGCTGCTTCGCTTAGACGCTAATAATTCACGAACCGGTACCGACAATGGAAAAGGAACCGGACTGGGATTACTAATTTGTAAAGAAATGATTGCCATGCACCACGGCGAAATATTCATTGAGTCGAGCGAGGGAAAGGGTACTAAATTCACTCTTAAGCTGCCCGCTAAAGGGCTATCAGAGGACTAAACATTTTTCAACAAATCGATTCGAGATAAAGCGCCTAAAAAGTTGCTATTAGTCTGTAAAGGTCGCTATATTTGCTGCCCTTGAAACTGGAGAGGTGGCTGAGTGGCTGAAAGCGCTCCCCTGCTAAGGGAGTATACCTCAAACGAGGTATCGAGGGTTCGAATCCCTCCCTCTCCGCACTTTTCTCTTACCGCGTATTCATGCAGAAATTCCCTTCTTCTGTCTATAATTTGAGCTATACATTCGGCTAAAACAACGGTTGTTTTGCTTGTGATTCTCTTTTAGTTGAGAAAGGACGTACGATACGCATTCAGAAATGTGGCTTAAATCATCCCTTATTTGGTTTCCATCACAAACACGCCGTTCCAATCTTGCGCCGGTGGCTGCTGCTTCATCCGCTCACATCTTTTAATAAAGATACCCGAAGGATTTAGCTCGTAAGTTTCCTGCTTTTGTGAAGCCTTAAATTGAGCGATGGCAGCGTCCCATTCTTGCGCTAAATATAAGTTCAATCCCTTTTCATACTGGCCGATACAATCTCGTTGTAGCTGAGTGACGTCCTCTTTCAAGCCCACAATCTCGAATACTTTTACCGGCTTGGTTCTTCCCTTCACTACAATATGATCCAGCATTCGGAAAATGCAGTCGTCTCCATGAGCTTCCGCTTCTTTCTTGGTGGTTTCTGTGACCATCGTAAACACACCGTATTGTTCAGCGGCACTTTCGCATCGTGAGGCAAGGTTTACATTATCGCCCATCATCGTATAATTAAAGCGCCGGGAGGAACCCATGTTTCCTGTTACCATCAATCCGGTATTCATTCCTTTTCGATGGCGCATATTCGCCACCAGCTCCGGCCAGCCATCTCGGGTCCATTTCTCTCGAAGCCTCGCCAACTCTTTGTCCATCAACTGCGAAGCTACACAAGCCTGATAGGCATGATCTTCCATATAAATGGGCGAGCCAAAAAACGCAACAATAGCATCACCAATATATTTGTCAAGAGTTCCTCCGCAGCTGTTCAGGATGTCGGTCATAGCACTCAGATATTCGTTGATGAGCTGTACCAATTCTTTGGCTTCAAGCTGCTCCGAGAAGGTGGAAAAAGAAACAATATCACTGAAAAAAGCGGTCATGTAAGTTTCTTCTCCCCCGAGTTGAGGTTCCTCACCCGACTCAATCATCCGCGTTACCAGCTCCGGCGAAACATAGGATGCAAACATGCCTTCAATCCGCCGTTTCTCCTTTTGTTCAACATAATACTCGTAACCACCCATGCCAATTTGGGTGAAAATGATTGCTATTAACGGACCGGTAATTATCATCAGCACCTGCTGTTCCACAAAAGCCCA
>JBDNFJ010000204.1:0-11583 GCA_041689895.1 Gracilimonas sp.
CCATATTTTATGCCATTTTCGGTGCGCAAATCCTGATGCTGGCGCGTATAATTCTCATTCGTTTCCATAATACGAATCCCCGGATATCCTGCTTCGTTAAATGGGCGATGGTGTCCGCCACGGCCAAAACGATCGAGACGATACACCATCATCACGTCCAAATTCCGCAGGTATAAATCAGCCATCTTATCTACATAACGAGTCAGGTTTCGGGAAGGAGAGTCAATTTCGCCCCCGGTATATCGGCGCATCCTGGCCTCGCGATCTGTTTCAACATAACGAGTGCCTTCCGAAAACACGCGCGCCGTGGTATTATCAACCACACCGTTCAGGCCACGGATATTTCCAATCATATCATTATTCAGCACTCCTTTGATATCCCAGCCTTTTTCTTTGGCATATGCTGCCAGAATCTTACCACCAAAAAGTCCTTGCTCCTCTGCCGACAGTGCCGCGTACATAACAGAACCTTCAAATTTATACTGCGAAAGCACGCGAGCCGATTCCAATACACCGGCTATACCCGAGGCGTTATCATTCGCGCCGGGAGAATCAGAGGTATAATTCATTATATCCGAAACACGCGAATCAATATCACCGCTCATAATCACAAACCGATTGGGGTCGGCAGAGCCCCGCTGAATTGCAATCACATTCACAATGTTGGTGGGATTGGGAATACGGCGTTCGCCTTGTATCACCTCACTTACATAAAACACCTCCAGACATCCCCCACACTTTTCAGAAATGCGCTCGAATTCCGCTTTTATCCACCGGCGAGCCGCACCAATACCATGCGTATTTGAAGTGGTATCCGACAAGGTATGTCGCGTCCCAAAGCTGACGAGTTTAGTGATATCTTTTTGAATCCGATCGGGTGATGGAGCGGCTCCAATTTCCCTCAATACCTCTGTTTTTGAAGTTTGAGCAAAAGATGATCCCAGAAATAGGACCGTAAAAAACAGGGACAGCAGAGTAACTTTCAATACGTTCATAAGATCAGTTTTTATTCAGGTTTTCGTGTGAATTCTTCAGCTCATCCGGGGGTTTCTCATCCTGATTGATATATTGCCTCATGTTATCCTGGAACTTCACTTGTGCCTTTAATCCAGCTTTATGACTAAAATAAGCGCCTAAAGCACACCCAACAATAATGGTTAACATAAAAACGAGTTTGGAATCTCCCAATCCCGCGCCGGTAATTCCAACCCAAAGCAGTGGAGGCAATGCCACTAAAACCGCTATAATATAAAGTGCCGGACTTGGGCCATTCAACCGTCTCATAAAACGCCGGCCAATCATAAAAATGATGTTCATATATGCCAGCCCAAACCCAAGCAAAAAAAACAATCCTACATAAGAAGGATCATTTACTTTTGTGATCAGTTCGGATGTGAAAAGGGTAAACGCGCCGGAAACAATGAGCACGCCTGTACAATAAAAGATGAACCGAGGTATATTATCCAAAACAGATTTATTGATTGAATTTTCGATTTTATGTGACGGGCTAAAATTCCAAAAATCACGCCCCAAATTCCAATACGAACATATATTTTAACGCGCCGCTAAAACGAATACATTTGGGTTCAATAAAGGCACCGATTCCACCACTGCAAGGCTTTTCAAAACCGATCTTTTGCAGAACCCAAAAGTTCCCTTTCTATTTTGAGCCCAACCAGTTTTGCGGATTCAAATTCTCATTTCCTCTACGCACTAAAAAGAAAACCACCTCACCCAATTCCGATTGCTCGGTGCCCGAAAGCCCCAACTGCTGTCCTCTTTTCAGCACCGAACCTACTTCCACATCAATGCGGCTTAAGTTGCCGTAAGCGGTATAATAGGAGCCGTGTTTCACAAATACCACATCGCCATATCCGGGTAAAGGCTGAATGCGAAATACATATCCATCGGAAACAACGCGCACCGGCGATGCGGGATCTGTGACAATATCAATGCCGGGATGCTCTGTTACCGTGCCGTACAATGGATTTCGAACGCGCCCGAATTTCTTAGACACCGTGGTGCTTTTTACCGGCCAAAGAAGGCTGCCTTTAGACTGAGCAAATGCTTTTTCATACGTTAACAGCGTTTCGTCACTTACAAAGTTTTCGCGAACAATGGGCTTAGAATATTTCTCCACTTCATCGGCGCGACGAGAGGCATCGGCAATATTTCGAGCTTCTGCTAACCGACGAAGTCGTTCGTTTTCTGCTTCACGCAGAGTTTCCTCTTCCGAGATTAAATTACTGAACGTACTTTCCAGATTCTCTTTTTCCTCCCGGGTGTCACGAAGTTCCGAAAGCCAGGTACTGCGCTCCTGCTTAATCTGTTCTACCGTTTGCTGCTGCTGCTGGCGCTGATCACCCAGCGCTTCTTTCTCCTGGCGAATTTCATCCAGTACGTCTCTGTTTTTCTTATAACTGTCTTCCAAATCTCCTTTTACCTGATCCAGCTCTTTTTTGCTCTTTTTGATGAGCCCCGCTTGCTTCAACTTTTGCTCCTCAAATCGTTTAAGATAATTAGTACGAACCAGCATTTGGTTAATGGATTCTGAGGTTAATAAAAGCTCCAGGTTTCCGGTTCGGCCATTTTTATACGCGTATAGAATGATCTTTTTATAATTTTCGATCAACTGCTTCAGCTCTTTCTCGCGCGTACCAATCTCTTGTTCCGTTAGGTTGATTTCGGCTTCAATCTGGTTTTGTTCTTCTTGCAAGCCTTTTATTTTATCATCTTGAAGGGCAATCAGGTTATTCAACGACTGAAACTGCTCATACGATTTATCAAAACGTTGTTCGGCTTGATTTACCCGTTGCTGATAGTTTTTGATGCGAGCCTCCAGCACGTTGATTTCAGCCCGGGTATTTTCCTGACGTTTCAACAACTTTTCCCTCTTTTCCTGATAGGTTTGCGCGTACGCACTTCCGCCCATCACCAGCGCCAAAAATACTACGGCGCCATATCGTGTAAAGCTCTTAAAGGTCATGGGCGCTGGATTTTTATGTTATCGGGAATGTCGATTCCTATGGTAACATTTTTAGGATTTATTTCAAGACTACGCACTAAAAATACCACTCTGGATTTTTTATCGGAACTGAAGATCGTGATTTTTCTGGGTAAGGTAAATCCCTCCAGCTCCCCATAGCCTTCGTAGATAATGCGGGAATAGGGAGCAACACCTCGCTGAGTTTGCTCCACCTGTTCTACCCAACCCTCGGTTTTATTCACAAATACCCGTGCGCCATTTTTTAGCCGAAGCTGATACGAGTGTTCACTTTCCAATACTTCATTCACCTGGTTTTCATCCACTTTAAAGTTGATCAAATCCAAGATATTGATGGAAGCCAGCTCGTTAATAGTCGTCAACCGCTCATCAAATATCGACGTTTTTTGAGCATACTTATCCAAGCGGTTATAAAATAAAATAGAATCTTGATCTACCAGCATTTGCCCGCCTTCAATCCCAATTCGATTCTGAACCGTGAGTAAACTCAGCTTTTCGTTCGCTTTAAAGTTGATGGTAACGCGATCGCTGTTTCCCGGCTCACTTACAATGCCGCGACCTTTGCCCGAAAGCGTGTGAAGCTCGGCCTCATAATTAGGAATTTCAGCCACTATATTTTTTTTAGCAACCAAGCTACGGCTGTAATCTGCATCGGCCACATTGCGTGAGGCGCTACAAGAGGCAAGGGCAAATCCAGCCAATACAAGTAATAAAAAAGGTCGGAGCGTTAATTTCACATTAATTAATTTTTTGGTTGAGATGAGTTCGTTTCGGATCTTTTTCCAGTGCTTGCTTCCACCATTTCCGTGCCTCATCTGGTTGCTCTAATTTCTCGTACACATCACCTAAATGCTCCAATACTTCGGCCGTTGCAGAACCTTCTTCGGTATTGATAGAAGCTTTTATAAAGCGCCGGGCGCGATCATAATCTCCCAGTTTGAAATACACCCAGCCCACGGTATCTAAATAGGAGGCATTTTCGGGAGCAACTTCAATCGCTTTTAGTGCTAATTCCTTCGCGCGTTCCAAACTTTCTCCACGCACCGAAAGATTGTACGCATAATTATTCATGGCATTGTCATTATCGGGATCGTAGCGCAGAGCCAGTTCGTAGGCATCATCCGATTCTTTTTGCTTTCCCAGCCCCGCCCTCACGTCTCCTAATGTGCTGTACAAAATGGATTTAAAAGGGCGCCTTGCCGGAGCGCGTGTTGCTTTTTCTAACCATATTTCCGCCTTTTTATTTTGATCGGATAGCATATAGGCACTGCCCACAAAAAATTGAATAAAAGCGTCAGCCGGAACTTCTCCATCTGCCTCTAAACCAACTTCTACAGCTTCCGCATACTTTTTTTGGCTAAGCAATAACTGTAGCCGTTGGCGCCAGGCAATTTCATCCTGTGGTAGTAATTCGTTGGCTTTTTCCAGCATTTCCAATGCACTTTTGGGTTGATCTATTCGTGCATAAAATTCGCCGGCAAGAGTAAAAGCCGGCCCGAAATCAGTTTCGGTTTCGGTAAACACATCCAGCACGCGCTCCGTCTCTATACGAAGCTGTATATTTTGGGGATCATCTTTTGCTCGACTATATAAAAATCGAGCAATGTTCATTTTCTTCTCCGCTTCTATCAACGGATCTTCCATAAAGTTGGTGAAAAGCGTGCCGGCACTATCCCATTTTTGTTCCTCTAAATACAGGCTTGCCAAATTAATGAGCGATTGCGGATCGCGGGCATTTCGCTGCAATGCTTCCGAGAGTATGTTCTTTGCCTGCCCCTCTTTTCCAGCCCTGGCATAATACGTACCCAGCAAATTCAGCATTTCCAGATTTCCGGGATCTACTTCACGAATGGCTTCTAACTGAGCAATGGCAGAATCGGACAAAGCCAACGCTTCAAAATTTTTGAATTTCAATAGAAGTATTGGACCATCTGGGCCGGTTAATTTTAAAATCTCATCCAGCGTATTGTTCGATTTCACGAATTCGCCATAATCTTTATACGTGTCGGCCAGCATGTACAAGCCATCAAAATCGTCGGGATAGTAATTCAGCAAGGTTTCCAGTTCATTCAGCGTAGCCCGATTTTGCCCCGCACTCCGATAAATCTTCGCCAGCTTTAGTCGAAACCATTTGTTCATCGGCTCGCTATCCACGGCTTGCTTCCCATAAAGTGCGGCATTCGGTAGGTCGTTGAGCTTCAGATAAGTATCAGCCAAGGCAAAATTAATACCCGGTTGGTCCTCCAGGTTCCGGTCGGCCTGTAGAAATAGCTCTTCCGCCTTTTCGAACTCTCCGGTCTCAAAAGCTTCTAAGCCCTGAATATAAGCTGACTTGCCCGAAAGCTCCTTTTCGGTTTGCACTTTTACCTGGGCATATGCAGTAGGCACAGGCAGAATCAGGATAAAAAGTAAAATGTATGGGATTATTTTCATTGCTTTCATGTAAATGCTAAGTATAGCAGGAATACGTGATTTATGCTGACCAAGATTTTAGGAAATAAGTGAGATGAAATATTTGAGACATGAGACCTGATGATGGAGACCGCAATCAAATAAAATGAAAAAAAAGTTCTTAGCTCTTGTTTTAGAGCTACAGCTTTCTTTTCTTTTAAGCCATGCAAAACTCACGCATACATAGGATCAGTTTTACTCCACTCCGACGGCGGATTCCGCGACGGCGGTAGTCATATCTTTATTGCTGCTATTTAAGCAGTTCTCATCTTTTACCGCAAGATCCTAACTCACACTTCCATAGAGGAAGTACACTCACTCACTATTTATACACTCAACATGTCCGTTCACATTCATATTGCCTCATCGCATCATACCGGCTATGCCGAAGATATCTGCGCTTTAATCGAAGGTGCAGCCCACAAACGTGGGACAGGTATCGCAAAGCGTGATCCTGAATACATCAAAAAGAAAATCAAAAACGGTAATTCCATCATTGCTCTTGATGGTGAAACGCTGGCCGGTTTCTGCTATATCGAGGTTTGGGAAAGCAAGAAATATGTGGCCAATTCCGGCCTAATTGTCCATCCCGATTATCGAGGACAGGGGCTCGCTAAAAAGATTAAAACCAAAGCTTTTGAGCTTTCTCGTAAAAAATATCCCGGGTCTAAACTTTTTGGCATCACTACCAGCCTACCTGTTATGAAGATCAACTCTGATCTTGGCTACCGTCCGGTTACCTTTTCGGAGCTCACACATGATGCAACTTTTTGGGACGGATGCAAAAGCTGTCCTAATTACGATATCCTGCAACGCAATAATCGCAAAAACTGCCTCTGCACGGGTATGCTGTTTGATCCGGATCATCCCAACAATAAGCCTAAGTCGGAGCGCGAGAAAAATATTGCCAAGTACTATCGTTGGGTGAAGCTGAAATCCGCCAAGTTTCTAAAAAAACTCAATCCTATACATTTATTCTTATGAATTTTAGAATAACGCTTATGGGCTTTTTTGAGAAACAATCGCTGGCTCACAGGAATCTCTTTAGGAGCACTCACTTTCAGCCATTGGATGTTCAAAATCACCCCAGAAAACAATTTTATACACCAACTAAAACCATTTTTCCTGCGTGGCAGGAATGCAAATCCCACATAAATTCTGGGATGCCTTAAACAAAAAAGACCTTTAATCATGAACAAGAAGAAGAAAGTTTTACTCGCCTTTAGTGGCGGACTCGACACCAGCTATTGCGCCATCTGGCTGGCAAAAAACCAGGGATATGATGTGTGCACGGCCGCTGTAAATACCGGCGGTTTTGATGCATCCGAAGAAAAAGAACTGGCTGCAAAAGCCCAGAGCTTAGGGATTATAAATCACACCGTGCTGGATGTTGAGGAAGAATTCTACACAAAAGGCATTAAGTATCTAATCTTTGGGAACGTGCTTAAAAATCATACTTATCCGCTTTCGGTAAGTGCAGAGCGCATATTTCAGGCCGTTGCCATTGCCGAATATGCGCAGAAAATAGGGGCCGATGCCATTGCGCACGGAAGCACCGGGGCCGGAAATGATCAGGTCCGTTTCGACTTGGTTTTCCAGGTAATAGCTCCCGAGTTAGAAATCATCACGCCCATTCGAGATCAAAAGCTTAGTCGTGAAGAGGAAGTGAAATACTTGAAAGCTAACGGCATTCATCAGTCGTGGGAAAAAGCAAAATATTCTATCAACAAAGGACTTTGGGGAACTTCGGTTGGAGGTGCTGAAACGCTGACTTCACACAAAGGCTTACCTGATAAAGCTTGGCCAACACCCGATGTAGAACGTGATCCGTTGTCGGTTGAGTTAGGATTTGAAAACGGTGAACCCATCTCCATTAATGGTGAAAAAGGCACTCCTATTTCTATCATTAAACAATTACATGAGCTCGCTTCTCCTTATGGAATTGGGCGCGATATTCACGTAGGCGATACCATTATTGGCATAAAAGGCCGTGTAGGATTTGAGGCCGCTGCTCCCCTCATTATCATCAAAGCGCACCAGTTACTGGAAAAACATACGCTCGGAAAATGGCAGCTTTACTGGAAAGATCAGCTGGCAGAATGGTACGGAATGCTAATGCATGAAGGTCAATATCTCGATCCGGTAATGCGCAACATTGAAACCTTTCTGGAAGACACACAAAAAACCGTCTCCGGGAGCGTATTTGTGAAATTAGCTCACAAACGATTTGAGCTGGAAGGCATCCAATCTCCCTATGATTTGATGGGCTCAAAAGCCGGTCAATATGGCGAAATGAATAATGCCTGGAGTGGCGAAGATGTGAAAGGATTCACCAAAATTCTGGCTAACTCCATGCAGATACAACAAAAGGTGCAAAACAATGATTAAAGCAGGAATTATAGGCGGCGCCGGATATACGGCCGGAGAACTGATCCGAATTTTGCTTCATCACCCTAAAGTAGAATTAGCCAGCGTAGTGAGCCAAAGTCATAGCGGTGAATTCTTATACGCGGCTCATCCCGATTTAGAAGGCGAAACCACGCTTACCTTTGATGCCGAATTATCGCAAGTAGTGGAAGTGGTTTTCGTATGCGCTGGGCATGGTCGCTCAAAAGTCGTGATTGAAAGCGGGGTGATTCCGGATAAAGCTAAAATTATAGATCTGAGCTCAGATTTCCGAATTAAAGGAGCTCATAATTTTGTGTACGGATTGCCGGAGCTTAACAAGGCGGCTATTAAAACGGCGGAAAATATCGCTAATCCGGGATGCTTCGCCACCTGCATTGAGCTGGGTCTGCTTCCACTGGCTAAAGCCGAGATGTTGAATCACCCGGTTCATGTAACGGCCATTACGGGAAGTACCGGCGCCGGGCAAAATCCGACTCCAACCACACATTTTAGCTGGCGAAGTAATAATGCCTCGGTCTATAAAGCATTTACGCATCAACACTTGGGAGAAATCACGCAAAGTTTAAAACAGCTACACCCCGGTTTTGATCAATCCTTGCATTTTATTCCTATACGCGGAGCTTTTACACGCGGCATTTTATCGGCATCATATTTGGAGCTGGATGAGTCGGTGGAGGATGTCCAAACACTCTACAGAACCTACTTTAAAGACCACCCCTTTGTGGTTATTTCAGACTCTTCCCCCGATTTGAAACGCGTGATAAATACCAACAAAGCACAACTTCATATCCAAAAAGAAAACGGACAAATTTTAGTCACCTGTGTAATTGATAATCTAATGAAAGGCGCTTCGGGACAAGCGGTCCAAAACATGAATCTATTATTTGGGCTGGATGAAACCACCGGCCTCAATATTAAATCTACGGCATTTTAATTATGGCAAGTAAACACGACATCGCAATTATAGGAGCAGGAAATCTGGGCGCTTCAATTGCCCTGGGCATAGCCGGAGCTAAACTGGCCAAGCCAAAAAATATGATCCTCACGCGCCGGAATTTGAAGAAACTCGAATATCTAAAGCCACAGAAGTTCCAGCTTACTTCCGATAATAAACAGGCAGTTCAAGAGTCAGAATATATCTTCCTCTGCGTTCAACCCAAACAATTACCGAACATTTTGGAGGAAATAAATCCGATATTAGATGCACAGAAACACGTGCTTATTTCCACCATTACCGGAGTAGAAACCGGCACCATCCAATCCTATCTTAGTGCCGACATTCCCATCATCCGGGCAATGCCTAATACGGCCACGGCCATCCAAGAATCGATGACCTGCCTGTGTGGGAAAAACGTATCTAAAGAACAGCTGAAAGACATAAAAATCTTGTTTGAAGCGCTCGGCGAAACCATGATTATCGAAGAAAACCTTATGAAAGCAGCTACGGTTTTAGCCGCCAGCGGAATTGCCTTCTTTCTTCGATATATTCGCGCCGCCACTCAGGGCGGAATTCAGCTTGGCTTTCATGCGGATGAAGCTCAAAAGATTGCCATGCAAACGGCCCGTGGAGCCGCTTCCTTGTTAGTAAAAGGCGACCATCATCCCGAAACCGAAATCGACAAAGTAACCACACCGCAAGGCTGCACTATTGCCGGACTCAACGAAATGGAGCATCAAGGACTCAGTTCTGCGGTGATAAAAGGACTCCTTGCCTCGTACGAAAAAATTAACACCATCACGTAATTACATGAATTTATTTCAGGTTTATCCCCTTTTTGATGTAGCACCCGTTAAGGCCAAAGGTCTTTATGTATATGATGCGGACGACCAAAAATATCTCGATTTTTATGGCGGACATGCGGTGATTTCCATTGGTCACTCCCACCCGCATTATGTGAATCGTATTACAGCCCAGCTGAATGATATCGGTTTTTATTCGAACTCGGTGCCTATCGGCATTCAACAAGAATTGGCCGCAAAATTGGGGGAAGTTTCAGGATATAACGATTGGAATCTTTTCTTGTGTAATTCTGGAGCTGAAGCCAATGAAAATGCGCTGAAAGTAGCTTCGGCTCACAACGGAAGGAAGAAGATTCTGGCTTTCAATGGAGCTTTTCATGGACGGACTTCGCTCGCCGTTTCCGTTACTGACAATCCCAATATTGTATTTCCTGTGAATGAAGGAGCGGAAGTAATTCGCTTTGCCTTTGAAAATTTTGCTGGGGTTGAAGAAGCGCTGAAAAAGAAAGACGTCAGCTCGGTTATTATTGAAGGCATTCAAGGAGTTGCTGGAATTGTAGCTCCATCTCCCGAATTCCTCCAACATTTGCGCACACTTTGTAATGAAACGGGTACCGTTCTTATTTTGGATGAAGTGCAGTCAGGTTTTGGTCGCACCGGTGCTTTTTTTGCCCATCAGCTTTTTGGTATTGAACCGGATATCATTTCCATAGCTAAAGGAATGGGGAATGGATTTCCGGTTGGAGGCGTACTTTTTCATCCAAAGTTTAAGGCTGCTTTTGGGATGTTAGGAACTACTTTTGGTGGAAATCACCTGGCATGCGCGGCTTCGCTGGCCGTACTGGAAGTTCTGGAGCAAGAAAAGCTTTTGAAGAACGCAGTGGAAACAGGGAAATATTTAGCGGACCAACTCAGCCAGCTCCCCAAAGTAAAACAAGTGCGAGCTTTTGGCCTGATGATTGGTGTGGAATTTGATGAAGCGATTTCGGAGTCGCGTAAAAAATTACTGTATGAACATCATATTTTCACCGGCTCAGCTTCCAATAAAAATGTACTGCGATTGCTCCCTCCGCTTACTATCGGTAAAGAGGTATGTGATGTACTAATACAAGCTTTGCGAGAGGTTTTTAAGTAATGGAAAGCGTTCCGATTTCGAGCCATTTTCAGCTAATAAATTGTTAAACCAATGAATTCATTTATATCCCTAAAAGATGTACCGAGTCTTCCGGCGTTGATTAAAGATGCGCTGGAGATCAAGAAAAATCCACACGTGTATAAAGAACTTGGACGGGAAAAATCTATGTGCTTGATTTTCCTAAACCCCAGCTTACGAACGCGGCTGAGTTCACAAAAAGCCGCTTTTAATCTTGGCTTGGATACCGCTGTTCTTGATGTAGGGAGTCAGGGTTGGCAGCTTGAGTTTGGTGATGGTATCGTTATGAATTCAGACAAAGCCGAACATATTAAAGAAGCCGCCGCCGTCATCGGATCCTATTTTGACGTGGTTGCCATTCGTGCCTTTGCAACGCTGAAAAACCGGGAAGATGATTACAGCGAGCAGATTATAGAATCGTTTAGAAAATATAGTCCGGCTCCCGTCATAAATATGGAATCGGGAACGGGACATCCGCTACAAGCTTTGGCTGATGTCATCACCATAGAAGAACATAAATCCATCGAAAAACCGAAGGTTGTACTCAGTTGGGCGCCACTTCCCAAGGCACTTCCACAGGCCGTTGCCAATTCTTTTTCAGAATGGATGCAGGCAGCCAAATACGAGTTCATCATAACGCATCCAAAAGGCTACGAGCTGGCGAAAGAATTTGTTGGAAATGCACGGGTTGAATACGATCAAAACAAAGCCTTTGAGGGAGCTGATTTCATTTATGCTAAAAATTGGAGCAGCTATACCAGTTATGGAAAAGTGCTTTCTACCAACCCAGACTGGATGATTACAGAAAAAAAGATGGCTCTCACTC
>JBDNFJ010000205.1:0-1487 GCA_041689895.1 Gracilimonas sp.
CCCGTTAGGAACCTAATTAAGTAAATTATTCCGTGCCGTACAATTAGATTACAATAAAGTTTCCTGAGATTTGAATGCCATTGCATAAATCTTCATTTGTTTTACCATAGCAGCTAAGCCGTTTGCCCGCGAGGGAGATAAATGGCTTGCCATCCCAATTCTATCGATAAATGCAGGTGGTGTTTCTATAATTACTGAAGGCGTTCTCTCTGAATAAAAACGCACCATTAACGCTACCAATCCCTTAGTGATGGCTGCATCGCTATCGGCTTTAAAAGTCACTTTACCATCTTTCATTTCTCCCGTCACCCAAACCTGACTTTGACAGCCCTTTACTAAATTTTCTTCTACTTTATCTTCTTCAGATAATGGCGCTAACTTATCGCCCAATTTAATTATATACTTGTAGCGCTCGGTCCAATCTTGTAGCAGTTCAAATTCTCGGACAATTCGTTCTTCGATATCTTTAATATCCATTTTTTTTATTGAATATACGATTTCGCTAACTCACCATAAAGAAAAAGCCCACACAACGGCGGGCTTAATTTTCGGGATGTAAATCGACTATTATTTCTCGATTTCGAGCTCAATCATAGCTACGCTTTTTACGCTATCTACCACCTTATTATCAGAGCCATAATGTGGTTTAAAAGATTGAATCACCGAAACATGATTTCCAGCGGCTGTTTTATATTTACAACTTATGCTGGATGATATGCCATTGAAAGCATGTTCGAGAGCTTGCTCAACTTCATCAATATCATTGGCGTGAATAACTTCCTGCATGCCTTTATCCAGCAGTACATCGGGGTTCAAACCCGTAATGCTGGTGAAATTATCCGACACATACTTGCAGTTGGCCTTACCATTTTCTCTAATCACGTACCGTAGCGTAAACTCATCTTTTTTACCCACTATATCGTGAAATTTTGTTTTTTTCTTCTTCAACGTTTCGAGAATACGCTCACGCACCGAAAGATTATCGAGGTGGATACGGATGATGGTTTCGTCTTTGCTCACAAAATAGTTGATGTGTCCCTCTAACCGGACAAGGTCTCCATCTTTCTGCTTAAACTCCCACGGGTATGGATGATCTTCCATCTTTTTAGCATCAAAATCAGCGAATAGATTCTTCATTTCCTGTTGATCTTTGTCTGATACGAGATCCCAAATTTTGATGGTTTTCAGCTCATCCGAATCATATCCCAATAAGTTCTTAAATGAATTATTTGAGGAAATGATATTTCCTTGAATATCGATATCAACGAATGTTTTTTTAGATTCTTCTACCAGATTTTCAAAATCGAGGTTGGCATCAAATATTAGCTTGCTCGACTCTTTTCGGTCGGTAATATCTCTTTGGTACGAAACCCAGTGTGTAATCTCTCCTTTCCTGTTGGTTAAAGGATGGATATCCCACTGGTTAATAAATTCGCTCCCGTCTTTTCGATAATTAACCGTATGGCCAAAAAAAGCCTGCCCTTCAA
>JBDNFJ010000206.1:0-5291 GCA_041689895.1 Gracilimonas sp.
ATCGTTTTTTTGATGCGTTCGTTGGCTATGGTTGGATCAACGAGAATGGCTTCATCGGGCTCTAATACTTCCCACAATATTTTATGCACGGGATAGCTTTCTAAATCCTGAACATGAAATACCAGCTCTTTCATAGCATCCGAAACCTCTTGTTTCATTTGTTGGGTAGCGGCTGTTTCATCTTCCAGAAAAGCATCTTTATAGCGGCTGACAGGTATCGCTTTTCCGTAATTAACCTGAATAGTATTTCGGGAGGTAATATGATCGGTATAATTAACGCCGATCGGAACAATCTGTAAATCCAGCTCCCAATTAAACTTTTCTTCCGCACCAAACGCAATGCGCGTAAAGCCTTTGCTGAGGGGACGAATTCGTCGTTTCAGATTGTGATTAGCTTCCGCAAAAATGAGTACTGTTTCATTGTTCTTTAAATAGGAGATGCATTTCTCAAAAATAGCATTGTTCTTTTGAACCGAACTCAATCCATCGCGTACTCGATACACCGGCAACATTTTAATTGAGCGTAAAAACCAATCAAGAAATGGGTGCTGGAATGCTTTTGCACGAGTTAGAAAATAGATGGTCGGCCATATAGTTGTAGCAACTATTAAAGCATCCATAAACGAATTCTGATGATTCGGTATGAACAAGATAGGTTTACCTTTGGGAATGTTTTCCTTTCCAGAAGCCTTAACCCTTGAATAGAAGAATTTAAGACCATTTCCGACCATTGTATGCCGGAAGAATCGGTACCATAAGTATTTTTTACGCATTGCTGAAGACGCGTTGTAAGGTTGATTTTCCAATAGACCAGTACCATCCAATGCTGAGGCCGGCAATAATATGCCAAATGCCCCACCATGCGGCTACCAATGCCATGCCGCCCATGCCGTCAAAGAAATTGAAAATAAGTAATAATCCCAAGCCTGAATTTTGAATACCCGTTTCTATTGAAATGGATTTACGATCCTTGCGCGGAAGCCCGAATAAGGAGGCGATTCCATATCCGGTTAAAAGCGCTGCCGCATTGTGGAAAAATACGAGAACAATTACTAAGTGAACATACTTCATAAAGCTATCGAAGTTCATGCTGAAAGCCACAATCACAAATCCGGCAAAAAAGAGAATCCCAAAGTTTTTAATAAAGGGAGAGATTTTTTTGGAGAACTCATCTTTAAAATGGCGCAAAGCCATGCCTAAGATTAAGGGGATGCCTAAGATTAAAACAATGATGCGGAAAACCTCGAAAATATCGAGATGTATTTCAGCGAGAATAGCTTGCGTGGGGGCATACATGCTGGCCCAAAAGGCAAAGTTGAAAGGCGTCATTACAATAGAAAGCAAGGTCGAAAAAGCGGTCATGCTTACAGAGAGTGCCGCATTTCCTTTAGCCAATAAAGAAAAGAAGTTGGAGATATTACCGCCGGGACAAGCCGCTACCATCATCATCCCCAGCGCGAGACTTGGATGTGGTTCAAGCACTCGTATCAGTAAATAGGTGATGGCCGGTAGTAAGAAAAATTGAGAAGCCAGTCCTACCAAAGTTGATTTTGGATTTTTGGCTACTTCTTTGAAATCGTCGAGCGTAAGTTCAAGGGCCACCCCAAACATAATGATGGCTAACGATACGTTCATAACATGAAGCCCTCCGCTGTCTAAATTTAGCTGAAGTGCGTCTATAGATTCATTCATAAATCCAACTTTAAATATATTTTTCTGCCCAAGCTGCCAACACCTTTCCAACGTAAATACTGTCTTTATTATCTGTAAGGAGATGATCGGCTTGGTCTAAGGATACAAAACTTTTTGGATGTTTGGCGTCCTTAAAAATCATGGAAGCGTTATCGATGCCCACGGTGTTATCAACGGGCGAGTGAAAAACCATGAGTGCCCGGTCAAGATTTTGAATAAACGATTGCATGCGGGTTTTCTTAAGATCATCTAAAAATTGCTTTTTAATGGTGAATAAACGTCCGGCAAGACTCACTTCTGCCTCACCATTTTCATTGATTTCTTCCACCTTCAATCCAAAATTCTTTTCTACATGTCCGGGATGAGCCGGCGCGCCAATGGTAGCTACCGCTTTTACTTCCGGCATGTGGTGCGCAGCCTGCAAAACAGCGGCTCCACCTAAAGAATGCCCCACGAGAATGGTAGGTGCCAGGCTCTCAGTCTTCATGTACTGGTACGCAGCCACCAAATCTTCTACATTGGAGGAGAAATTAGTATTGGCAAAATCCCCTTCACTCTCACCAAGTCCCGTGAAATCAAATCGGAAGGTCGCAAAACCCAATTCCGATAATATCTTGGTGATATTACTCACCACTTTTAGATTTTTGGAACAGGTAAAACAGTGCGCAAATAGTATGGTGGCTTTAGGCGGATCTTGCTCGGGTAGATCAAGTCGTGCCGAAAGGATATCTCCCTGACTTCCGGTAAATTCAATTTTTTTATAATTCATTTTGTAGCTTTATGATTGTATATATTCTTTAAAAGAAGTTTAATATTCTTATTTACCAAAATCTCATGGATATCAAAACCGATTTGTTGTTTGGAGACGCAAAAGAAATGCTAAAGGAACTAGAGGATAATAGTGTTGACCTAATTATCACTTCTCCTCCCTATGCTGATGCAAGAAAAAAAATGTATGGAGGAATACATCCAGATGCATATGTAGACTGGTTTTTACCAATTTCAGAAGAATTGTTAAGAGTTCTAAATCCAAAAGGAACATTCATATTGAATATAAAAGAAAGAGTTCTAAAAGGCGAAGGGCACACGTATGTATTAGAATTAATTATGGCTCTTAGAGAACAAGGGTGGTTATGGACTGAGGAATTTATTTGGCACAAAAAAAACAGTTATCCCGGAAAGTGGCCGAATAGATTTAGAGATAGTTGGGAACGGCTTCTTCAATTTAATAAAGAGAAAAAGTTCAATATGTATCAAGAGGAAGTTATGGTGCCGGTGGGTGATTGGGCTAAAACCAGACTCAAAAATCTGAGTGAAACGGACAAAACTCGTGATGAGTCGAAAGCTATAAGTGGTATTTATCAAGTTAAAAACTATTTCTTAAAAGCGGCTTAACATGAGTTACGAAAGTGAAATGCTTGAAAAATATAGCATGCCATCTCGTGATGAGATTGAAAAGCATCTTATTAAAACTCTTTTTAAATATAACGGTGTTATAAAAGAATTTGGGGAAGGAGAGGAGATAGTTGAAGAGATAGCAGATAATTTTTCACTCAATAATGAACAAAGAGAAGCTTATTTAGAAACCATTTATCAAAAAGAAAATAGAGTTAAGAAATCCAATCTTTGGCATCGTCTTCTTTATAGAGCAGCAGATAATTTGGCAAAAGAAAAATTGATTTCAAGGCCAAAAACAACTTATCGGTTAACAAATAAAAGAGAATGGATGTTGACTGAAGAGGGATATGATGAAGCAATGAAGATCATAGGTATTCCAAGCTCTCAAAAAGATGATCTTCCTATTAGGTCCTATGAAGTTGAAAAACTTTCACGAAAACTTAAGAATAGTCAAAAGCCAAGTAATTATTTACCGTTTGTTAAAAAAACAAGAAAGATAATAAACGAGAAAAAGTATAGTGTGCGTAAGAGAGGGTTTCGACAAGCAGTTATTGAATTATATGATCATAAATGTGTTGTTTGTGGACTTAAGTTAAATGCACCCAACAATGATATTTGGGAAGTTCAGGCAGCCCATATAGTACCTCATAGTTACAATGGTAAAGACGATATATGGAATGGACTTTCTTTATGCCGTTTTCATCATTGGACTTTTGATGTTGGATGGTTTGGGTTAAGTGATAATTTCGAAGTAATTGTTTCAAAGAAACTTTCTGAAATTCCAGAAAGTATGGGAAGAAGCTGGAATTTTAATTTACTTACCAAGCTTTCTACTGGAACTGTCCTATTTCCTCAAAATAAAAATCTATGGCCAGATATTGGGGCAGTTAAATGGCATCGGGAAAATATTCTAAAATAAAATCCAAGATTATGAATAGTGAAATTTTTTACTCTCTTAATACTCGTGATCTTCAAACTGTAGCGACAGAAACATTAGATCGAGAGTTAACAAACGAAGAAATTGAAAAAGTAAAGAATAAAGTTGGTGATAATATCAATTGGTTTGAAGCTATCGAATCTACAATTTTGTCTGAAATAAATAATCGTTAATTACAGATCTTGACTCTCTAAAATTTACCAGATTTTTTAAAACTCTGAGTTCAAGTAATAAGTGCAACACGAAAATTAACCCAGAGGGGGGCGCGCCTCTGGGTTTTCGGCCAATGAGATTGTAAAGAAGATTGTCGGAGCACATATTTCATCACACGAAGGAACCATATTTGGCGATTGGCTCGAGGGACTATCGATTTTCATCAATCAAAAAGTTTATGGTGGCTGGAAACTTTCTGGAGAAGAGAGTCTATACCAAGACATTATAGAACCGTTAGGGGAGAAGACTAAAGAAAGGAGCGAAGAACTTCAAGAAATATATAGTGCCAGAATAAATAGATTTGTATTAGATTTTGGTAAAGAATTTTGTGAAGATTCTGGAAAAATTAATTGGAAAAAGTTAGTGGAATACAATTCATCAAGTATTAGCAATTATGAGTAACAAAACCTACCCCTGAGAGATAACAAGTTTTTTCTGCTTTTTAAAAACCGAACCCTCCAAGGGTTCTAAACCCTTGGAGGGTTTTTGCTGGTCAAAACGAAGCTACAAGACTTTATGAACAATATTAATTTCAGCTGATTGAACAACCACGAGGCGCATCCAAAAATACGCTGGCGAACAGAGCTTGGGCTATTCATTTCTGACCATAGTTATCTCTCTGTGGTAAAAGAATAAGATTATTTTTGCATCCTCATGCATCTCTAATATCATTTGTAATACTAAAAATGTATGTTTGTCGTACTTGTAATACATATAAACAAACTTTTGAATAATGCCTATTACCGTACGCTTAGGAGACGCCATTGAGAAGCGGCTGGATGAGTTGGCTAAACTCACCGGACGCACTAAAACTTATTATATCAAGCAAGCATTGGAAGAGAAGCTAGATGATCTGGAAGATTTATACACGGCCGAACATCGTCTTGAGCAGCCTGAAGATGATCGCTGGAGTCTGGATCAATTAGAGCAAGGCGATGACTTGGAAGATTGAGTTTGATAACCGTGCACGTAAAGAGCTTCGAAAATTATATCCGCAGTCTCAAGATCGAATTTTAAAATGGCTGCGTCAAACTCTAGCTACGCCTGAGAA
>JBDNFJ010000207.1:0-3170 GCA_041689895.1 Gracilimonas sp.
AATTTAGAAAAGAAGAAAAAAGAACTTGAAAACGAACTTGCTCGTATTCAAGACGGCTTAGATAAGTCGATTGATGAGGTTAAAGAGGGAGTTTCGGATTCAGTAGATCCAAAAAACATAATCAAGAAATATCCAATTCCTATCGTAGGCGCTTCGCTGGTGATAGGCTTTTTATTAGGGAGAAAACGAAAGGATGCACAACCTTTGGCATCTAAAAGCTATAGAAGTAGTGATTCGCCCATGGCTCGTGAGTTAAAGAGGATAGTTGCTAAAAGAGGATTAAGTCTTTTACTTGATTTTCTGGATGATAAAGTGGCTACTTTAAAACAAAAAGATCAAGCTTCCAGTGATTAATATTACAACTATTTAGCTCATACCTGTAAAAGGATTTAAAAACCGAAAATAGGTCAACTATTATGTAACTATTTTCGTCAATTCTCGTGTACTACCCATCAATTTAAATAACAATAAATATGTTAAGACTATTTTCATCTACAATACTGGTACTATTATATCTCACAAGCACTTTATGGGCGCAAGATACTCGAACCATTACGCTTGAAGAAGCTATTACGACATCATTAGAGAACAACTACCAACTAAAGGTAGCACAAAACAATCTTGAATTAGCGAAACAAAGCATTAAAAGTGAATATGCAGATTTCGCTCCAACCATTACCTCAAGCCTGAGTGGTTCACGCTCTACCGGTCGGCAATTTATATTCGATCGTTTGAGTGATCCGACTTTGAATCCCTTTGTAAATGTCACCTCACAATCTATTAGTGGACGGCTGAATGCAAACATTGTCATTTTTGATGGGTTTAATAATATTAACACTTTACGTGCCAGTAAGCAGTCAAAGGTTTCCGTTGAAGAGAGCTATCAACGAGCTAAAGAACAGGTGATATTTAACACGGCTTCCAAGTATTTGCAAGTACTGTTAAGTGTGGAATTGTTAGATATAGCGAAAGAAAATTTAACTAACTCTCAACAGCAATATGAACAAGTAAAAGCACAAGTTGAGGTAGGCTCACGCCCAACGGTAGATTTATATAACCAGGAAGCCCAAGTGGCAAATGACGAGCTTACCGTAACGCAAAGAGAAAACAGCCATAAATTTAATAAATTAGTGCTGGTTCGCCAGTTACAAATAGACCCGTTGGGTAATTATGAGTTTATAGTTCCAGAAGCTGTATTTGATACAGAAGGTGTTGGCGGGGAAAGCTTTGCGCTTAGCGAGCTTATAGATCAAGCGCTATTAAATCGCTCTGATATTAGGGGCGAAGTAGCTAACATCCATAGTTTACAGTTTCGCTTACAAGTAGCTAAAGGGAGCTTGTATCCAACTCTCTCAGGAAGCATAGGTATTTCTTCTCGTTATAGTGATCAGTATTCGCTGCCGGGGGCTCAGGGTAGTGTAAATTTTGGTGAACAGTTTTTTGATCAGCAAATAAACCGTTCGCTTGGACTTTCCTTAAATGTTCCAATTTTCCAAAACTGGAATCGCGTGTATAATATTCAATCTTCAAAAGTGCAGCTAAAAAATGCGAAGCTTAATCTTGATAATGCCCGACTTCAAGTAATTCAGGAAGTTGCCCAAGCTTATAATGACTATACATCGTACCAAAAACAGGTGTTGGCTTCTAAGAAATCATTGAAAGCCAGTGAGCGCGCATTCGAGACCCAACAGGCACGTTATAATGTGGGCTCAAGCACGCTGATTGAAATGAGTCAGGCCCAAGCCGGCTATGTGGAGGCTCAGTCTAACCACACACAAGCCATGTATAACCTGATTTTCCAAGAAAAGCTCTTAGACTTTTATTTAGGAAAATTAAGTGGCGATAGCGTTCAATTTTAATCTAACACACACTTTATAATTACAGGATAAAAAAATGGCAAAAGAAAAATCATCAACAAATAAAATGTTGATATGGATTGGTGGCGTATTAGTTGTGGTTTTCGCTATAGGTCTCATACTGCGTTTTACAGGAGTAATCGGGCAATCTGATACGGGTAAAGAAGTGGAAACAGCTACTGCAAAGCTGAAAACCATCACACAATTGGTTTCTGCATCCGGAAAAGTACAGCCCGAAATCGAAGTAATTATTCGTCCGGATGTATCAGGCGAGATTATTGAGCTTGCCGTGAAAGAAGGTGATTTTGTGCGACAGGGAGATTTACTGGTACGAATTAAGCAAGATATTTATCAGGCCCAAATTGATAACCTGAATGCGGCGTTACTCACCCAGAAGGCACGACGTGAACAAACAAAGGCTTCATTAATTCAGGCCGAGGCGGCTTACAAACGTGACAAAAAACTATTCGATAAAGACATAATTTCTGAGATGGATTATATTCAATCCAAATCGAATTGGGATGCGCAGAAAGCCAGCCTAAAAGCTGCTGAATACCAAATTCAAAGTGCGGATGCTCAATTACGCCAGGCGCAAGAAGAATTACAACAAACGGTAATTAGAGCTCCACAAAATGGAACCGTAACGGGACTTACAGTAGAAAAGGGAGAACGCGTATTGGGGAACTCACAAATGGCCGGTACCGAAATGATGCGTATTTCTTTGCTCGATCGTATGGAAGTATTAGTAGAAGTAAATGAAAACGATATTGTGAATGTGGCCTATGCTGATACCACACGAATTGAGGTAGACGCTTATCCAGAACGTCAATTTAATGGTGTAGTTACTGAAATTGCTAACTCTGCAAAAGTAACCGGAAGCGGCACGAACGAGCAGGTCACAAATTACCAAGTGAAAGTACGAATTGTTACCCCACACAACTTGGACAGCAGCCCTGAAAAGATGGTTCGTAATCAAGCTTCGGAAGACCCGGAAGAAATGTTTGTACCTAAATTCAGGCCGGGAATGTCAGCCACGGTAGATATTGAAACCCAAACAGCCACAAATGTAGTTTCCGTACCCATCCAATCTGTAACCGTCCGTGATTTTGCAAAGGATAAGGCACCCGAAATAGCCGAAAAAGATACGGCTGATATTATCCTTACAAGTGCAACGGAACAAGATGATATGATCATCCAAAAAGAAGATATTCGAAAAGTGGTTTTTATAGTTGAAGATGGCGAAGCAGTGCGCCGTCAGGTTAGAACAGGAATTAGCGATAATTCACACATACAAATTTTATCAGGACTTGAAGC
>JBDNFJ010000208.1:0-5320 GCA_041689895.1 Gracilimonas sp.
GGTTTCTTCTTACATATTAGTTTGTAAGGAATGTGGTTATTGTTGCTCTTACTCTTTGAAAGTGAATTAAATGGTAAGAATGAGATTTCAAGAATGGGAGCAAATTGTTCCAGAAGAAATTAGAAAAGATGTAGTCTGGAAAATTGAGGCCTATCGCTTAGGACTTTTCCTTTCGGATGCCTGTTGGGAAGATTCTAACAAGATCATGAAACAAAGAAGGTTTGCATTAGCAGATCAATTATACAGATCTGTTGGTTCTATAAGTGCTAATATTACAGAAGGATATTCCAGACGGTCGAATAAGGAGAAAGCTCGATTCTATGAAATTGCTCTTGGTTCAACCAGAGAAGCCAGAGATTGGTATTTCAAAAGCAGGCACATATTTGGAAATGAAACTTCCCAAACTCGAATTGTTATTCTAACCTCAATAGCAAAGCTTTTACAAAGCATGATATCGAGTAACAGAAACAGAGAATAAGCAATCACTCAATCACTCCCCAACCGATCCCATTCTACCATAATGCATTTATTTTTGATATAAGGGAGCTTATTTTTAATCGCAATTTCTTCCGATTCGGGAGATGAAACCTCAAGCTGTGTCCAAAAAACAGGGTTTTGTCCAGTTTGGGATTTCCAGTCAGCGGCATCTTGCGCAGCTTCCGCAGCAAACTCCGAATTCCGAAATACATTTACGATATCAACGGATATATCATTCGGAACATCTTGCAGCCGGTCATAGCATTTCTCCCCATAAATTTCCTCTGCTTGGGGATTTATGGGAATCACCCGATACCCCCGCTCCTGCAGAAACTTGGCGGCATAGTTACTGGTACGGTATTCATTTGGTGAACATCCGATCATAGCCACGGTTTTGGCCTGTTCTAATACTTCACGAATTTCTTTGTCTGTGCTAATCATGGGCATTGGTATTTACAATCCTCAAAAGTCTATAATTATACATATATTAAGCGTCCAATATATTCACATTTAAAACAATTATTTATTTTGTCTAAAGTAAAAGACGGTGACACCGTAAAAGTCCATTACACTGGAAAATTAGAAGATGGATCAGTTTTTGATTCCTCTGTATCACGCGATCCTATGGAAGTAACATTAGGACAAGGGAAATTGATTCCCGGTTTTGAAAATGCTGTAGTTGGGTTAGAAGTTGGAGATAAAACCACAGCAAGCATCGAATCAACCGATGCGTATGGAGCGCGCAGAGAAGACCTGGAAGTAACCATAGAACGCAATCAGCTGCCTGAAGACATTGAGCCTGAAATAGGCATGCAATTACAATTAAATCAGCCCGACGGCCAGCCTGTTCCGGTTCAAATTACCAAGGTTGAGGAAGAGAACATCATAATTGATGCCAATCATCCTCTTGCCGGTAAAGACCTCGTTTTTGATATTGAGTTGGTTGAAATCATAAACTGATTTTAACTCTTATCAACGATTATGTGGAGTTCTTCATTTGAAGGGCTCCTTTTTTTTGTTTAATGTACATAAAGTAAGAGATATGAAATACGCTTGCAAAACAGCCATGTAGGCACCCCAATAATTCCTATCATTCAGCCATATTTTAATATCTTGGTGCTATCAATTCGTCCCAAAGTTGTAATTAGGCGTATTGCCGACTTCAAGCTCCAGAATTCCTCCTTTTATAAGTTCGGAATGCAGGATTTTTAACTTGTTAAATGGCTTTCCGTTCAACTCGGCCTTTTGAATGTATGGGTTAGATTTCGCATTATTTTTCGTAACAATAGTAAACGTTTTCCCGGAATAGTAGTCCTCATCAAGATGAATCACGATTTTATTGAATAAGGGACTTCCTATATCGTAAGATGAATTCACAGAACTTCCCCCATCCATTTGAAATAAGCCCATAGCCGATAAAACGAACCACGCACTCATTTGGCCCTCATCTTCTTCGCCTTGCCAGCCGTTTAATGGGGATGAATCAAAAAACTCGTCCAATAATTTTCTGGTATATTTTTGTGTGAGCCATGGTTTTCCCGAATAATTGAAAATCCAGGGAGCTTGCATATTGGGTTGATTTCCGATAGAAACATTTCCGTTATGGAACCCTTTTTCAAGTCGGCTATTAAATAATTCTTTCCCAACCCGTTTAATCATACCGGGATAATCATGGGGCACAAAATAAGTAAACTGCCAAGCGGTGCCTTCCACATAGCCAGAACCAAACCAGGTTCCATGATTTCTCAATGAATCCCATTTTTGTACCCAGCGACCATCCGCATGCTTTTGCCGAATAAACTTTGTGGAAGAATCAAATACATTCCTATAATTCAAAGAGCGCTTGGTAAAGTATTCGTAGTCATCATCTTTACCTAAAGCTTTCGCAAATTGGGCTGTGCTGTAATCATCGTATCCGTATTCCATAGTATTTGAAACCGGACCTTCTTCATCGGGCACATAACCAAGTTTCATATAACTTTCTAAGTTTTTATTGCCCACATATCCACCACACTCATGCGGCTTTCCCGGTGTGGTTTGAATATATTTTATAGCCTTCCAGGCTTTTTCAACATCAAAATTACGAATACCTTTTTGATAGGCTGCAACAATAAGTGATATCTCATGTTGAGCCACCATAATATCCGCATACTCCAAGCCGGAAGGGCTTTTAGGCAACCAACCACCCTTATCAGACATTTCAAGCAAAGAATTAACCCAAGAATTAGCCAATCCGGGATTTAGCAAGGTCCAAAGCGGAGTTAAATTCCATTGAATTCCCCATAAAGCATCACTTCCATAAGCGGCATCGGCTGGCTTTTGCAGTTGCTGCGCGTTTTCGCACATATCAGTGTATTTCCCATTCACGTCATTTAGAACTCCTCTTCCGGCATACACACGGTACAAGCTTGTATAAAACTTAACTTTATCATCTTCATTATCTGTGAATACTTCCACCGTATTTAAATAATCACTCCAGGCAGCCTTATTCGCAGCAACAACGGAATCAAAGTCCCAATTGTGGCCATCCAGCTCTGTAGTTAAATTCAGCCTCGCCTGCTCAATAGATACAAAAGAAATGGCCATTTGCTGTTGAATTTCTTCCCTCTCGTCAGTCTCAAAAGTCAAGTAAACTCCGCAATCATCAGAACATTTGAATTCGGAGATATTTTCACTTCTATCCACCTTCTTTTTCCAATCTTCGCCATATCTTTTTTCGGGGCCGGTATATGGATGCGCCTGAAAGCCCCCCATGGTTTTAAACGATTTGCTGAAGCGTGTTACAAAGTGCACTACATAATCATTGCCATCCACATTATATTGTATAGATCCTTCCAACTCTCTGTCATTTACTATACGAGTTGAAGCCTCAGGAATGGCCGCCTGATATTCTTCTTGGGGATAAAGAAACTTAAAAATAATATTGGACTTATCACTTTTTGGATAGGTGTATTTTAAAACCCCTGCGTGTGTTGTTGCGGTCAATTCTACGTCAATATCATAATCATACAGCGTAACTTTATAATAGCCTACTTCTCCCTGTTCGGTTTTCTTTTCAATCCTTGATTTGTAGCCGGCGGTCCACATAGAACCAAAAGGTCCATCAGCCGGTCCAGAGTATGTTCTTATATCACCCGTTGTAGGCATCACGCTTGGTCCACTCATCATGTACGAATGAATAAAACTAAATCCATTAATCGCATTATTGGTGTATTCATACCCCGCATTCCACGAACTTAACTGGTTATCAGGACTTAACCTGACCATACCCATTGGCATAACGGGGCCGGGAAATAGCATCCAGCGAGAATTAGAAGTCCCCGTAAATACATTCACATAATCGATAGGTTGCTTGTTAGTTTGTGCCACACTATTTAGAGTAAATAACTGGACAAAGAATAATACTATGACTTTAAAAATAGTGAGTCTCATTCGATAGGTATTTTATATTTGTATCCGAGATGTTTATTAGAAGATAGAAAGAAAGGAGAACATCTTTGGGTATTCCCAATCATGTTTTGAAGCATTTTTGGAAGTGCCTTTATATGGCGGGATACCTTTATTTTACTAACGCTAATTAAGCTCAATGTACTTTTTGAAATTATCAAGTATGGCCTGCCAGCCATCTCTTTGCATATCTACTGAGTTCTCATCCTCCGCCTCAAAAGTCATGATAATTCTTGTATTATCTTCAACACGTTCAAAGTTTACGGTTACCTGTCTGTGGTCAATCAGTGTGTGAGTAAATTTTTCACACTCAAATGGCCACGTTTCACAAGCTTACATCTTCATATCCACTTTTGATTACTGTCGATAGCATTTTGAACCGTGTATTTGCCTTTATTCTATTCTTTACATGCGCCGGGATAATAATAGCCTGGCCCATTTCAATCGTAGTCGATTCATCATCAATGATAACCTCAGCTTCCCCATCTATAATTTGGATGAAGTTGCTAAAAGGAGATGATTTTACCATTCGTGCTTCACCGGCATCAAAAGAGGAAATTGTTACCGTTCCTGTTTCTTTTTTAAAGATAGATTTTATTACCACGCACTCATCTACATAATCAATAGCATCTGCCAATTGATGAATAATCGATTTTTTGAATTCACTATTTTCCATTAGAGATTGGGTGAAAAAATGATTCGAATAGGAAAATTGGACATACTATTTTTGTAGGCTTTATTCTTCACTTCTTTTCACTTCTTTTTTTGCGGCTTTAGCAGCTCTTTTTTCTTTTAGACTTTTTGCAGGGGCTGTTTTATCTGTTTTAACCTTTCCGTCTTTTTCTCTGGACATTTAATGCTCCGTTTGATTAATTGCAGGGCTTTCCCTGACGGTATAAATAAGGGGTAATCCGGTCACAAAGCATTACATCCTAATTGAAGTGATTTACATATATCCCATGTTTTGATGTTTTAAAGGATAAGATGCACGGTAAAGCTGGCCTCTTCATGCTTTATCTTAACCAAACAAAAAAGCCCTTCCAGAAAATCTGCAAGGGCTTTTTAGAATTAGATTTAAGAGAATGATACTTATTTAATCAGCGTCATTTTTTTGAACTGTTGATTACCATTAGCCATAATTCGATATATATACAATCCACTGGAGAATTGAGATGCGTCAAAATTTATCGAGTAGAAACCCGCGGCTTTTTGCTCATCTACTAAGGTAGCAACATGTTGACCCAACATGTTGAAAACATCAAGACGTACATTGGTGGCATTATTAATTCCATATCGGATACTTGTAGTAGGGTTGAAGGGATTCGGATAATTTTGGTAAAGACTGATGTCTGTTGGTAATTGGCCTTCACCTTCTTCTATTCCCGTTCCTAATAAC
>JBDNFJ010000209.1:0-2814 GCA_041689895.1 Gracilimonas sp.
CTTTTTCTATTTAACATAGTTGCGTTTGATTCGAAAAATCAGGGTAAAATATCATCCTGAGCATATTTCGAATACTCTGAAAGAGAAACGAGATTCTCCTGTACGAATCATTTTGTTGACGCCCAGATAACACCTAAACCTCTCACAATCCATTCAAGAACGAGTTGAAGGGATCAATCTCTACTCAAGAAGTGAATTTATATTAATGTGGAAGGTGTCTGGGAAGATAATATCGGTTCAAAATATACATATCGGCCACCAAAAATCATCAATCGGATATTCGGGCTATCGACCAATCGTAATTCTACACGCATGGTTTGTGAACAATCGAATAAATGATTTTCACTTCTCTCTAAACTCAATCCCAAAATCATATAGTCATTGAATCTTCATTATTGGTTCTTGGATTTTCCCCTCCAATATAAACCGCAACTCGTTTCGGCTTAAGCTAAAGTGAGCAGTGCTCCGTGCCGAATACCTCCGGTAGATACAAAGATATTGGTTAGTTCAAACTGCTCCAAAAATGCTTCCAGAATAAGTAATCCCGCCAAAAAGATATCTTCTCTTCCTTTTAGGTAAAATGGGTTTCTATCCAGCATTTGGTGGTACGTGTGGGTAGAAAAATCCTCTATAAAATCTTGAATGCTTTCTAAGGTGAGCTCAAAGCCATTGAGCTTCTCAGGTTCGTAAGTTTTTAAACCAAGAGCCATTCCCGCTAACGAGGTTATGGTACCTGCTACTCCAATAGCCTGTTTTTGATCTCCCGTTTCAAAAATCCGTGCTCTATACATAGCTTTAATTTCAGCCCTACAAGCTTCAATTTCTTTTTTTGAGGGGGGATTGTGATGTAGAAACCGCTCAGTATAGCGAACGGAGCCCATATTGTAGGAGTATCCGTCTTCCAGCTTTCCTTGCTTCAGTAAAGCTATTTCCGTGCTACCACCGCCAATATCAAGAATAAGTGTATCTTTTGTTGGGGAAGTTTGAAGCACTGATAAAGCACCTGCTGCGGTACATTCAGCTTCTTCACGACCGGAAAGCAGTCGCAGTTCAAATCCGGTTTCAGCTTTTATTTGGCTTATAAATGCTTCACGATTTCGGGCATCCCGAACCGCACTCGTAGCCGTTACAATCACCTCTTTCACCTTAGGAAAGTCAGACTGCAGAATAGCTCGATATTCTTTCAGGGCTTGAATTACCCTTTCGGCAGCAGCTTCATTGATATTTTTATAGGCATCCACTCCTTTCCCTAAACGGGGCATGCGGGTTTCTTCATGAACAGGCTGAATGGTTTGTCCTTGTCCCACTTTGGCAACAAGCAATAAAACCGTGTTCGTACCTATATCAATGGCTGCTTTCATACTTCAAAAAGGATAGCTATCCATTCCTTTATTTGTCTTGTTTCTATATGACTGAAATTTTGCAAAGCAGGCTGCTGAAGCATTATCTCTTCATCCTCCAACAATAATCCTGAAAGTAAAATTCTTCCATTATCAGAGAGAAAGCTTACCAACTCAGGCAGCAATTCAATCAAGGCATTTCGATTAATATTTGCCAGAACTACATCGTATTTCTCATTCTCTGGAATCACTTCGATTGAACCGAGTTTAACCTCCAGATTGTCCACTTTGTTGAGCAGAATATTCTCTCGGGCATTGGTTTCGCTCCATTCATCAATATCAAAGCCGAACGCTAAATCAGCACCTATTTTGAGAGCTGCAATCGAGAGAATACCGGTTCCGGTTCCTGCATCCAACACTTTGTCTCCCGCTTTAATCACTTCCGGAAGCCATTCCAGAATCACCCGGGTTGTAGCATGATAACCAGTTCCAAAGGCCATTTTTGGATCAATAATCAGTTCAACTATCTCCTCATCCAGGTTTTTATTGAAAGAGGTCCAAGTAGGATGTACATAAAATTTTCCGATGGTTTGAGGCTGAATGCTTCGCTCCCACTCCTCATTCCAGTTTTGTGGTGCAATCAGTTTTTCACTGATAATTTTAGACTTTGAATCAAAATGCAAAAGTAACATTATGATTTTATCCCGCTTTGAATCATCAAAGCGTTGGGCGGGAATAGTAGCAATCAGTATATCATCTTCCTGCTCAAAACCTTCGAAATCAAGATCAAAAAGCTCGGCAATTAGCAATTCGTGGAAATCACCTTTTAGAGCAATGCGCAGTTCGATGTAATCCATTATAAACGATTATAAATAAGTTCGGCCAAAACATCCCCGACAGCTTGCAGGGTGTTCTTGCTGATGATATCCATATTATCGGAATGTCGATGCCAATGTGGGGCAAAATCTACTCCACCTCTTCGGGATCGGCTGTGATTAATGATATCAATAAAGGGAATATTGGCCTCCTCATTTACAATCACATGATCATCTGACACCGCACCACCTTTTTGATCTAAGAAGAGATTCTCATACCCTTTATCCTGCGCAATACTCCAAATCTCATTTACTAAATTGGGTGCGTAAACCATAGAATATTGCTCTTTGGGGAATTGTGCATTCTTAGCGCCAACCATATCTAATAAGATACCGAAGCGTGGTTTGTATCCCGGAACGGGAGGATTTTCTGCCCAGTATCGTGATCCAAGAAAATACTTATCTAAACCGCCTGATTTCCCATAATCTTCTCCATCAAATAACACAATATCAACTCCTATGGGGGGAGGATTCTCCTGAAACAAACGGGCTAATTCCAGCAAAACGGCCACACCACTACCACCGTCATCGGCTCCCAAAATGGGCTCATCCCTGAGAACAGAATCTTGGTCGGCACTCGGACGGCTATCCCAATGCGC
>JBDNFJ010000210.1:0-9578 GCA_041689895.1 Gracilimonas sp.
CTGATAAATACATGAAAAGTGAATTTAAATGTATTATTTAATGCTTTTAAAAAGCACTGCAAAATAACGATTTTGATGCCTCTTTTTTGTAGATGGAGAGTTGTTTTTTACTATTACTTACGGTGCTTTTATAATCTCACCTCCCATCCAGAAAATCATTCCTGCGTAGGCAGGGATCTGAATGCATGTATGCCAACCGAACTCTAATTACAACCTCGTTCTATTCAACATTTAGATTCCCACCTGCTCGGGAATGACGATGGAGCTTTTGCAGCACTGCAACCAAACCACTTTTTAAAATGTTAAGAGCAGAAATGAAATATTTTATCAATTATTTCTAATCCTTTCGTACTTAACTATCTTTGTGGTATCAAAATTTAGTAGCATCATTTATGCATCAGAATAAAAAAAACGCTAAACATTCATTGGTTGTAATTGGTGATAGCCTCTCCCAAGGTTTTAACAACGGTGGCATATATCGCACCGACATTAATTTTCCATCTTTTCTAAACCAGTGCTTTGATCCTGTTCCTGATTTTGAGCAGCCCAGTTTTACCGCACAAGCCGGCATTCCTCTCAATCTGGAAGTGTTAGTTCGCGGCCTCTCAGATGAGTTTGGAGATGATATTGATTGGAAAGAATTTCTTCCCGCTGCGGGGCACATGATTAAAACCTTGAAGCGTATCAAAAAATATTGGGAGGGTGGCTTAAAAGACCTTTCCGTTCAGCGAAATAAACCCTATCACAATCAATCGGTTTGGGGATTTAATATCAGCGATACTTGGGTGGTGAATGAAGAAAACAGCCGAAAGCACATTCAAAATCATCGGGAGCGGTTTAATGTATTCAATGTGCTCCCCGAGCACGCCAAGTTTACCACTGCCCGTCTTGTGCTAAATCCTCCACTTACGCCTGAGTTTGAAACCCGTACTCAGTTTGATAATGCCGAAAAATTGGCCGAAGATGGTGGCATCGAAAACCTGATTGTATGCCTGGGCCATAATAATATGATTGCCGCCATTACCGACTTAAAATTAATTTGGTCCAAAGATGATGATCTTGATGTGTTTCCGGGGCAACGAACATTTACCGTTTATCGTCCTGAGCATTTTGAGCAGCAGTATCGGAAAATGGCGGAGAAAGTGAAGAAGCTTGGAGCCAAACGCGTGTTTGTACCTACCCTTCCCTACGTTACCATTCCGCCGGTATGTAGAGGAGTGAATTCCGACCTTTCCAGTAAAGGCCTTGGATACTTCGATTACTACACGCGCTTTTGGATTTGGGATGAAGATTTTGATCCCGATAAACATCCCTACCTCACCAAAGACGAAGCCATTCAGCTTGATTTAACCATGGACGAATACAACGCCATTATAAAAAAGGTGGCGGATGAATATGGCTTTCACGTGGTTCCAATGGCAAAAAATGTAGCCGGTATGGCCCGCCGCAGACTGGGGGGCGAGTTAGTTAGAGACTACCCACCTGGATTGGTAGAAGCGCTAAAAAAACAGGACACTACGGCGCATTTAGTAGGAGATGATGGCGAAATAAAATTATCTACAGAATATATTCGGCTCAACGAGAGCGGAAAAATATATAAAGGAGGAATTTTTAGCCTCGATGGCCTTCACCCGACCACCATTGGATATGGTTTAATGGCCAATGTATATCTAAAAACCATGGCTCAAGCCGGAGTGAAGTTTCAGCGCCCCATAAACTGGGAACACGTGGTGGCCGAAGATTCCTTAATCTCCCAACCGCCCAGATTACTCGGAGACCTTAGGTATGTACTCCGATTTCTGGCTATGGGCAATGAGGAGCGATTTCTCAATTTCAGTAAAAACATACTCGGCCAAACCATGGCTTTAGTCTCGCCACGTCATAAAGAATAAGGCTTCCTTCTAATCAAACGAAAGGTTATCTATAAACTGATTATAGCTTTCTTTGAATGACTCGAGATCTTCTTGCAAAGAGGCTTTCATTTCTTTCCAATTATCCTGGCTGGCATCTTTAAGTTCCGTAAGCTCATCTTGAACATTATCTCGCTTATCTTTAAGATCTTCCAGCTTTTGCTTGGTGCCTTCTTTTACATCTTTGGAATGTTCTTTTAGCTTTTGCTCGGTATCTTCAATATTCTGATTCAATTTTTGAATTTGTTTCTCCGTTTCAGCGATAAATGCTTCCTTGGTTTCATTCGCATCTTCTTTTGCAGATTCTACCGTAACCTTCACTTGATCATCAATCTGACTCGCGTTTTTCTTGGTTTCTCCTGAGCAGGCAGTTAATAAAATTAAGGTGCCCGTTGCAATAATTGTTAGGGTATTCTTCAGCATGAGTTTCTTTTTTTAGTTCCTGTTTACATCTCTTTCAAATTGATTTTATATGATATTGTTCCCATGTTCCCGCACAGCAAAAAGTGGTAATAATTCCTGAGCCGCTTTTATATTTTTCTTATCTTTAAAGCCTTATTTCAACATCCAATAAATCATTCATGAAAGTATTAAATTTGGTTCTTCTTGCACTGCTGGTAATCTCCTGTTCTTCCTCTCCCGAAAAAAAACCATACAACCCTGAAGCAGATTCTCTAAAATATGCTCAGGAAGTTCATTTACAAAACGTTCAACAACTCACTTTTGGCGCCGATAATGCCGAGGCCTATTGGAGCTATGATAACGATAAGCTGATTTTTCAATCTAATAATCCGGAATGGGGCATGGATTGCGACCAGATTTTCATTATGGATGTTTCTGAGAAAAAGCCCGGATTTGAACCTCCCATGGTAAGTACCGGAAAAGGCCGAACTACTTGCTCCTATTTTCTGCCCGGCGACTCCACCTTTATTTATTCCTCTACCCATGCCGAGAATGCCGCTTGCCCTGCCGAGCCTGAACGAACCAGCGACGCTTATGTCTGGCCTATTTATGATACCTACGATATTTACAAAGCGGATATAAACGGAAATATTATCGATACGTTGACGAGCTCTCCCGGCTACGATGCCGAGCCTACCGTTTCGCCACAGGGTGATAAAATTGTATTTACTTCCGACCGTTCTGGGGATCTCGAATTATATACGATGGATCTGGATGGCTCAAATGTTTTTCAGGTTACCGATGAGCTTGGATATGATGGCGGCGCTTTCTTCTCTCCCGATGGCAAACAGTTGATCTTCCGTGCTTCGCGTCCAGAAACCAAAGAAGAAATTGCCAAATACAAATCGTTACTGAAAAAGGGCTTGGTTGAACCTATCAATATGGAGCTATTTATTGTAAATGTGGATGGAACCGGCCTACGCCAAATCACCGATTTAGGCAACGCCAACTGGGCACCCTATTTTCACCCGTCCGGCGAAAAAGTAGTGTTCTCCTCAAACCACAATTCAGAGCGTGGTTTCCCCTTCAATATTTTCATGATAAATGTGGATGGAACCGGCTTGGAGCAAATCACTTATGATAAAGCGTTTGATTCCTTCCCAATGTTTTCCCCCGATGGTAAAAAAATCGTCTTTTCTTCTAACCGGCATAACGGCGGCGACCGATCGACCAACGTTTTTGTAGCAGACTGGGTAGATTAGTAAGTGCGAACTAACCAATCCATTTAAGGAAGGCTTTTTAAAGTCTTCTTTAAGTACACATTCATCACAGCTATACAGAGATTAAACCAAGAATGCGATAATGCTCAGTAATAAAAAAGGATAAAACCGTTTTTAATGTTGAAATTAATTTTTGGGTCATCTACCTTCAAGCACAAGTATTTTTAAAAAGCTGGAATCATTGATTTACAGTAATAAGTGAAGGCTTAGAAATTATGCAATTGCCTTATGGGAAGACCTTCGAAGATATAGAAAGGCCGTTAAAATGATAGCTCAAATGGATGGAGTAAGGAATTCTCAAACATGTAATCAAAAAGCACAGCTTGTAGTTAAAACGAGGCGGAATGGATTATGAGAACGAATCAGCAAGTCTCTTCGAAAATTAAAGGTGAAGTAAAGCACATTGATTAGTTCTCGATTTATTGGTTATTTGCACCTTTTGCTACTCATAAAATGAGGTCTGAATAATTCGTATTTGCTATGCAATTAATGATATTCACCTATATCCTATACACTGAATTTGAATAACAATCTTTTAAAGAATTCTTATGACTAACCCCTCTGCTGTACGTTCCGTCGGCCGCCCGTTAACGGTGGAAAAGGCCAAGGCGGAAGAACGCATTGATACCTCCCCAGATTCTGTTAAGCTCATCTTTACTTACGTTGCTCTTTCCGCCTTTTGGTTGGTTTTTGGTACGTTGGTAGGCGAATATCTGGGGCTAAAATTTGTGTGGCCGGAACTTGATTCTATTTCCTGGCTCACTTTTGGGCGACTCCGCCCGGTGCATACTAATGTAGTTTTTTGGGGCTTCTTATCGCAGGCTATGATTGGACTGGCACTTTATGTGGTACCGCGAACCAGCCAGCGAGAGCTTTATAATTATACTTGGGGATGGATCAGCTTTTGGCTCATCAATGCTTCCGTTCTTATTGGAGTGATTACTCTGATGGCCGGAATCAATAACGGTGGGCAAGAATATCGTGAAATTATCTGGCCGGTATTTGCGCTGTTTGCATTCGGCTTAATTCTGATTGCTTATAACCTCTACAAAACCATCGCCGACCGAAACGTGAAAGAGATCTACATCTCGAACTGGTATATTTTAGCTGCCTGTTTGTGGACTATCATCCTGGTTACAATCGCTTATCTCCCCGGATATCAAAAAGATGGTATTAGCCAAACGGTGATACAGGGTTATTATATGCACCAAGGTGTTGGGCAGTGGTTTACCCCCATGGTGTTAGGATTGACCTACTATTTTCTACCCAAGTTACTTAACAAGCCCATTTACTCGTACTCGCTGGGTGTGTTGGCCTTTTGGACACAAATGACTTTTTATACCATGATTGGTGCGCATCACTTTATATTTAGTCCTGTTCCTTGGTGGATTCAAACGCTGGCTATTGTGTTTAGTGTGGGAATGTTTGTACCGGTAACCGCCGGAGCCGGTAACTTTCTGTTAACCATGAAGGGAAAGTGGAAATCCATCTCCCGAAGTTACTCATTGCCTTTCATTCTCATCGGGGTGATTTTTTATGCGCTCGTTTCTTATCAGGGGACGTTCCAAGCTTTCCGATCTTTAAATAAGGTATGGCACTTTACAAACTATGGCATTGCACACTCCCATATGAGTATGTACGGCTTTGTGGCGTTCATTGTTTTTGGTGGGGTTTATGCCCTGATACCACGCTTAACAGGGAAAGAGCCACCACAGCTAACGGTGGGAGCACATTTCTGGCTCGCTTTCATTGGGGTGTTAGTCTATAATATTCCTTTAATGATTGGCGGAACCCTGCAGGGTCTTAGCTGGATAGCCGGCGATGCCTTCATTGAATCTGTAACACTAATGGAGCCTTACTGGGTGTGGCGTGCCGTAGGCGGTACCATGATGTTTATTTCACACTTAGTATTCATTTACAACGTCTGGAAAATGCGTCCCGATTCCTGGGAAATGCTTCCTGAAGCAACCGAAACACAAAGCAATTAATGGCTATGAAACTCAATTTTCATGAAAATCATAAACTTCTTTTTGGCGTTGTCTTTTGGGGCTTTGTAGCATTAAGCCTAATTATTGCTGTTTTACCCGCTTTATGGGTTCAGGAAAACAACGAAGCACTTCCGGCCAGTGAACCTTTGACAGAGCTGGAGCAACAGGGATTAAATGTATTTATCAGCGAAGGATGCGTTTATTGCCATACCCAACAAGTTCGCCCTATCGAAATGGATAAAACCTGGGGCCGGCCTTCTGCACCCGCCGATTACGCCTATATTAACCGACAAGATATATGGCGACAAACACCGGCTGTTTTGGGTAGTGAGCGTACGGGCCCCGATTTAACAAATATTGGAAAGCGTCAGCCAAGTGAAGTGTGGCAGTACATGCACTTGTACAATCCACGTTCGGTGGTAAAAGAATCTATTATGCCCTCATTCCCATGGTTATTTGAGATTGTGGACAATCCCGCTGATGATGCCGTTACGGTTACTCTACCGGGAGATTATGGCCCTGAAAAGGGAACCATTGTAGCAACCGATGATGCCATCGCATTGATAGCCTACCTAAAATCACTAAAGCAGGTTCCCTTAGATGCTCAACCTACAGCCGCTCAAAAAGCCAAAGCAGATGCAAAAGTAGCTTCCGCTGTAAAAAGTAAAATTAATGGTGCTACTATTTATTCCAATAACTGTAGTTCTTGTCACCAGAGCAATGGAGAAGGTATTACCGGAGTATTTCCATCGCTTGTTGGCGCTCCATTTGTGAGTGCAGAAGATCCTACCAATCACATTCGTGCCGTACTTTACGGCTTGCAGGGAATCACCATTGATGGCACCAAGTATCAAGGAATTATGCAACCATTTGGCGAATTACTTTCGGATGAAGAAATTGCTGCTCTCATTAGCTTTGAACGCACAAGCTGGGGGAATGATGCTCCAACAATTACCGCAAAGGATGTTGCTGAGGTGCGTAATAATAGTGAACTCAATAAAATTCAGCCAGAAGAATAAATTATGAATGCTCTGCTTTTAACACTTCTACAAGAAGGATCAGGTTTTTCAACATCCAACAGCGGGCGTGCTACCACGCCCCCCGACGGGCCTCTTTATTACATTGTGCTAATTGGTGGCAGTATTATTGTACTGGCAACTATTTTTCTCACCATCAAATGGTTTATCTGGCCGGGAGAAAAATCAGAAGATCATATTAAACGTAAAATTCTGGACAACGAATCAAAAGATAATGGCTGAAAAAGAAAACAACCAAATCCACGTATATCTGGACGGACAGGACAAGCCTATTGTTTCCTATCGGCCCCCGGTTCGCTTTGAGTTAGACACCACCAAACTGGAAGACGGTCCACACACGCTCAAAATTGTAGCTTCCGACTCTACGGGGCACGAGGGTGTTCGAGAGGTCTCCTTTGAGGTCCGCAATGGTCCCGGTATTGATATTGATGGCCTACAAAACAATGATATTTTGGAAGGCAAGGTGCCCATTTTGCTAAATGCTTATGGCGGCGCAAAAGAACCTTTCTGGGAGCCTTCACGCGCTGAAACGCCTGCGCCAATCCCCACATCTATTTGGGTTTTGTTGATTGTTATTATAGCATGGAGTTTATTCTTTATTGCCCGAGAGTGGAATCCGCCACAAGAATTTGCTTCCACACCAACCTATAGCCAATTTACCAAAGATGGGAATAACGCAACCGTAGCAAGTGCACCCGCATCCTCTAAAGGAAATGCAGGGGCAACTCTTTACCGTACCAGCTGCGCAAGTTGTCATCAAGCCAATGGCGAAGGTATCCAAGGTGTATTTCCGCCACTTGCGGGAAATAAGGTGGTTAACTCCGAAGATTCTAGAAAGCATATTGAGGTTGTCCTTTACGGGCTTCAAGGAACAAGCATTGACGGCGTAGATTATGCCGCAGCTATGCCTCCCTTTTCAGAGCAGCTTTCGGATGAAGAAGTAGCCGCTATTATCAACCATGAGCGGACGACCTGGGGCAATGATGCACCTACCGTTACCGCAGACCAAGTAGGAAAAGTGAGGGTAGCAGGAAACCCTAATTAGAGCATTTCAAGTACATGCATTATTAGCTTGAAGGCTCGAGAAACCAGCGTGTAATTGTATGAATGATATCCAGAATGATAGGGACTTAAAATAACTCGTTGATACTTTTTACGATAAAGTAAGGAAGGATGATCGTTTAGATCACATCTTCAATGATGTAGCCCAAGCGGAGTGGGATACCCACCTTCCAAAAATGGTTAGTTTTTGGTCAAACCTGCTTTTTGATACCGGCAGATATAAAGGTCGGCCTTTTCGCCAGCACGCTCCCTTACCGATTATAAAAACAGATTTCTTGCGTTGGTACAGCTTGTTTATTGACACAGTAGATTAGCTTTTTGCCGGTGATAAAGCAGAATTCATAAAAGAGATGGCTGGAAAAATTGCTTCTTCATTTTCGCTTCGCATGGAAATAGGTGGCAAGTTTAACCAACGCAAAGAACAGCTTGCCTTCGAACATAATACCACCATACTGAAATAAGCTTTTTTGTACAGTACCTGTGCTATCAAAACGAGCTAAAACCGATTCTCAAGCCATTTTGCAATAGCGAATTTTACCATACATTTCGTTGTTTACTTTGATAGAACGCATTATTTAATTACTATTTAGCTGAACCTTAACATTAGTGAGGGGCTATGAAAATTACAATCTTTTCCATACTTGTTTCTATTACCGGACTCTTTTCTTTGAGTTGCTCCTCTACGCGCGATCTCGCCCAAAAAGGACTCTTTCCTTTTGAGTTTAAAAATGAGGAATATCAAATCATCAGCATTACAGCACCATCGGGCGAGGGATTGAATTCCCTTATTAAACTGGGAGACAACCGCCACGAATTCAAAGCCATCGATCAAGATCAAGATGGCATTATAGATATCATCCAATATGGTTCTGTCAGTTTGGAAGAAGCAAATTTCATATACACATTTGGAATAAAGGAAGCCATCAGTCATGATAAGCTCAGAGGCAAGGAGCAGGTACGAATTTTTGATTACACCGAAGAACCATTCCGCTACACCATTCAAACTTACGGGCTTTATAGTGATGTCTTTTACAACCGTTTTACCATCCTAAATAGCCAAAATAACACCGAAGAACTTTTCTTGGATATGAATGCAGATGGTGTGCTGGACCAAGCCGAGGCAAGTGATCGACCTTTCGAAGAAGTACAACCGTTATACCAACGAGCTCTGGACGAAGGCATCCGGCAAAAGAGAATTCATATTCAATTTGATAAAGTGATCGTCAAAACCCTTCCTAAAGCGCATTCTTTTTAAGCATAAACCGGACTTTACAAACCGTTACTTTGCTCACACTCTGTTTGCGAATTTTTATGTAACAAATAAAGCTAATTTGGTTATACTCTTAGCTGATCATCATTTTTACTAATTAGTCCATACTATGAAGCTGACACTTTCCAATATTTCTAAAACATATAAAAACGGGGTAAAAGCATTAGACGATGTATCCATTGAAATTGAATCGGGTATGTTCGGGCTTTTAGGCCCTAATGGAGCCGGTAAATCCACACTAATGCGAACAATTGCAACCCTACAAGCTCCGGATTCAGGCCAGGCTTTTTTAGACGACATCAATATTTTAGAGGACAAAAACAGCCTTCGTAAAGTATTAGGATATCTGCCTCAATCATTTGGCGTGTACCCAAAAATGTCGGCCGAAGATCTGCTTCACTATTTTGCACGGCTAAAAGGCGTTACCGACAAAGCGCAACGCAATGAAATTGTGAATACGGCGCTGGAAGTGACCAACTTAACGGAAATAAAGAAGAAACACGTAGCCGGCTACTCCGGGGGAATGAAACAGCGCTTTGGTATTGCTCAACTGCTACTAAATGATCCCCAATTAATTATCGTAGATGAGCCTACGGCAGGCCTTGATCCTTCCGAACGCCACCGCTTCC
>JBDNFJ010000211.1:0-22722 GCA_041689895.1 Gracilimonas sp.
AGTTACATTACTTTCTACAACAGACACCGAGCTCATTCTTCCATTGGCGAGCAAACCCCATGGCAGTATTATCGGGAAGTAGCTTAAATGAGATCAATAAATTATAAACCCCTAAATCACTGTCCGATCAACCCAGACCATTACAAATCACCCCCACCGTAAACAAGGTGGATATTTGTATTCCACTTTTCTGAATGAATTCGATTGGAATGCTGCGCGTTAATGAACTTCCAAATTTATAGCGAATTCGAATTTCTGATATGCGGCTTCCCAAAGGCTCTCTATAATCAACGGTATTAAACGGACGATAGCGCACATAATCATCTACCACATAGCCGTTGTAGGTAAATAATCGCTGATTGGGAACCCCTGTATCGGCCGCGCCCATTATGATATCTGTTTGAAAGAAATGAGATGAAAACACCGGCCAATAAAATTTTAGACCTAATCGGTAGCGATTGTAATCGAAGTCACTTCCCCACTTCCCAATGCCTTTTTCAAGCACCACATCTGCCAACCAGCCGAACTCCCGAATGTTATAATCTCGCAAGAATTGTGTTCTCAAATATTGCCGAGTGTCGTGATGAAGCTGCACTAAAAGACCTGCACTTCTACCCTCCTCTGCCGGAAAAATGGGATCATTATTAACAAATTCTTCGGGTGTTGGGCAGCTTGTAATCAAGCAGATTCTGGTTGTTGCTTGAAGGGAATGATAATCTTCACCCCGATATAAAACCCTTAAAAAAGATTCGGTATCAAAGCGAAATCGGAGACCAGCCTCTACGCCCTGCCGTTCAAAGAAGTTATTACCCGAAGTTCCCGTTGCTAATGCTTGAATGGTTTGACGCGCGTTGAAAAAATCCAGCGGAGTTCGGTTGTATTCATAATCCTGATATTGCGCTACTGTTTCTTTAAAATAACGCGCCTCAGGTGCAACAAAAGACCCTGCTATAAAATGATATCCGCTTACTAAATAGTGATAAGAATGATTCCCAAATCCATAACCACCTACCAAACGATACTCGTAATCATCATTGACCGGCGTGCGTAGGCCCAGCCCCAAATAATGCCCTTGAACTCGGTTATAGTGATAAATATCACTGAAATTTGTTAGGTAAAATCGTTCCAGTTGGTAAGGCAAGCGAAAGAAGGATTTCATGGCCGTCATTCCGGCACGAACCCCTGCACGATCTTCTTCATAATTCTGTGCTTTGCCCAATAGTGCTACATTCTCATTTCCTTGTTTGTTGCTCAGTGTATCCCAAAAAACCGTTTTCTTGGTATGGGCATCCGCTAAAATAGTGAGGGTACTGAGTTCTACTTCTTCAGGTTCCAAGCCAGATTCATTTATCCCAAAATCACTCCAAGTCCACACATCGTGATAATAGATAGGCTTTTCGGAGGTTATAAATTCAATCATAGCCGATAATTCTGTTTTATCAGGCAGCCAGAAATCGCCTTGGCGTTCATAGCTTTGCTGATATCTGAGATCGGTTACTTTGAAGGTGCCCGTATTGGTGTCGGCATAGTCGTTGAGAGTGACATCAATCCCAAGAATTACCGACTGATCTTCATGGTACCAGATTCTTCCTTCAAATAAGGGATGGTTATTCTTTTTAGGCTCAAAGTATATTTCCATCGTTCCTTTTGGCCAGCTGCTGTCGGCTTCTTCATCATAAAAATCATAATATTTTGCAGCTTCTTTTGAAACAGGGCCAACAACGGTAAGTCCTTCGGAGAGAATGCTTAAATTAACTTCATCTGAGTTCAGGTTTAAAGGAGTACCACCCGTTGAAAAGAAATCAAACTCACTAAAAAAATTGGTGCTGGCTCGGTTTGCAACCAATGTTTCTGAATAGCGTTCCGGATCTGAAAGGTAGGTGACTTCTGATTTGCGTTCGGCAAAAGCTATTGGTTCAAGCTCAATTGTATTGATATTTTCGTAGCTAAATTTCTTATCAACGTGACTCAATATCGCCAGCTTATAAACGTCGGCTTTATAATTTTTTAAATTTGAATTCTGTTGATTTCTGAGGCGAGCCAGTTCACGCACTTTTCGAGCAACCCGATTGGCGCTAACGGTAACATCAAGCGACATCCGATCGGGCTTCAGATACACATTTTTCTTTACTTCTTTCCCCTGCTGAATGTGGAACTGAATCACCGTATCTCGAAAAGAAATGAATCGGTATCGGATTTTCACCCATCCGGTATCCAATTTTATGGCGTATGAGCCGTCGCTGGCCGTGTAGGTTCCTTTGGTTTTGCCTTCAACAATAACATTAGCGTAGGGCATCGGGGCCGAAGTATCGGCCTCAAATACTTTACCTGAAAGCGTGCCCGTTTGAGCCCATGCCGTGCTTCCCCACAAAAATATAAATAAGCTCCCCAGTACCCGTGCTATTCTCTTACCGGTAATTGTTAATTGCATATATGATTTTTCACCTGTTCAAGTGGGCTTAAACCACCCCGGAATCCAGTATCCGAATCGTTTTTTTGGAAGCATCTATTTCTGCATCAATCCCCACCGGCAGGGTGATGTTATCGTCGGCATGACTGATCATAGCTCCATAAAACGCAGGTATGTTCAGTGGTTTAATGTGATCGTCGAGTACCTGTTGTATGGTAAGGCTATTTTCTCCGCTATCACAGTCGGTACATTTTCCAAATATAAAGCCGGATATTTCATCCAGAATACCGGCCAGTTTAAGCTGCATAATCATACGATCGATGCGGTAAATGCTCTCTCCTACGTCTTCAACAAATAGAACTGCGTTTTTAAACGATGGCACATATTCTGATCCAATCATGGAAGTTAATACCGTCAGATTTCCTCCTAACAATTTCCCTTGAGTCGTTCCAGAATTAATGGTGAAATTATCCACATCATCTTCCGGGATATGAAAAGTGGTTTTTTCTCCTTTCATGGCAATTCGGGTGAATGCATCCGTGGCAAAATCATTCCAATTAGATGCGCCTACAGGTCCATGGAAAGTATGCAGACCGCTTTCTTTATAAATAGCCATGTGTAGAGAGGTGATATCACTGAAGCCGCAAAATACTTTGGGGTTGTCGTGCATTACGTTAAAATCGATATGGGGCAATATACGGTTGCATCCCCAACCACCACGCACGCACATCACTCCATCTACATCCGGATCTTTAAACATATTCATGAGATCCTGAGCTCGGTGTTTGTCGGTACCGGCAAGAAAGCCTCGCTGGTTCCGCACATGTTTGCTCAGCTTGAGTTTGAATCCGAGGTCCATCAAACTCACCATCATTTCATCAAAATCATTGGGATCGTAGATGGGACTTGCAGGAGCAACCAGGCCGAGAGTATCTCCTCTTTTAAGCGCCTTAGGCTTTATTACGGCATCGTTTATTGAAGAAGTGGTTGGATGAGACGAAGCCTCTTTAAAAATAACTCCTGAGAGTGAAGCAAGTGCGGAAGTACGTATAAAATCTTTTCGGGTAAAAGCCATTCTTTATCTTTTGTTTAGGAATGAAAGTAGTTACTTATATAACTGCTCTTTTTCAATGATTTTTACCACATCGGTCGGAATAAAATCTCCCACGGTTTCCTCTTTCCCAATTTGCTCTCTGATGCGTGAGGATGAGATATCCAGTGGTTGATGTTCTACAAAATGTGTGCGGGCTAAAATCCTTTGCTCAGCCTTGTGGTGAGATATCCCCGGCCGTTGAGCAACCAAAAGTTCACATTCCGCAATAATCTCATCATAAAACTTCCAGGTGTTGAACTGCGCCAAGCTGTCTTCGCCCATGCAATAATAGAAATCTGTTTCAGGAAATTCATTTTTAAGATACCGGATTGTTTGAACGCTATATGATGGTTTAGGTAGCTCGTTTTCAATCGTTTGAATGCGGAGTTTGTCCATAGCTTGAAAGGCTACCTCCAACATTTCTAAGCGCGTTTTGTAGGAGGTTTGTTGCTTGGATTGCTTGTGCGGAGGATAAGGCGTAAGCAACACCCAAAGTTCATCTACATAGCCAGAGTTAATAAAAGAATGAGCAATGGAGAGATGCCCGTTATGAACGGGATCAAAAGTTCCCCCAAATAAGCCAATCCGGCGAGTCATTAGCTTTGGTCTGTTTCTTCACTTGATGTAGATGGCACTTTCTTTAGTTTCTTTAATGCCTCATCATGATAGGATTCTACCTCGCTTCGGTCGCTACTTTCCGGAAATAGCTGTAGAAATTTTTCATACGCTTCAATCGATTTTAGATAGCGAGCGGCTTGTTTTTCCGTTATGCTTTTATCCGCATAATCAATATAGGTTCTAATCTGATCTACTAAAGCACGCTCAGCCCATTTAGATTCGGGATATTGGTCGATGGTTCGGTCCAGATAAATGGTAGCTGCTTTATACTGCTCGGTGCGTACATAAAATTGAGCGGACTCGTAGGCTTTATGAGCCAGCTTGTTTCTAAGTTCATCAATGCGGGCAGCCGATTCTGTTACCAGTTCCGAATCGGGGTAACGATTATTGAATAATTGAAAGCGCTCAATGGCCGTGCGTGTTTGGGCTTGATCCAGTTTATAGCGGGGACTTTGCTTGAAATAGCACATGGCCGCCTGGTATTCCACATCAGCGCGCCGTACATCTTGAGGATAGTAACTAACGTAACGGTCATATTCAGATGCAGCCAACAGGTATTGTCCATCTTTATAATAACTTTCCGCCAAATAGTACTGGGCATCTTGTCCATATTCGCTACCTCTTCCCACACGTGTTACAGTATCAAAAGCTGTAGCCGCTTCTCCATAATCTCCCTCTTCATAAAAAGCCATCGCTTTTTCGTACGCCACTTGAACGGAGTCTCCTTTTTTGATGAGTTTATCATTTTTGCAGGCAGAGAATACAAGTAAAAAACCAAATACAATAAGTAGTTTGTTTCGCATTGAATATAGTTGTTGTGCTTTAGTGGTCACGTTTTTGTAAGAAGATAAGAAGATTTTCAAGCTCTTGTTTGTAAGATGAAGTTTGAAATTTATTTAACAGTTGGTGCGCTTTCTCATAATGATGGTCTATTTGGCTGGCTACATCTTTGAGAACATCCAGCTCATACATAATACCCAAAACTTGATGTACGTTTTCGGGATTTGGGTTATCATTATCCAAGGTTTGTTGGATGATTGCAGCCTGTGCTTCATTCGCCCGTTCTAACGCTCGTATAGTAAGATATGTTTTCTTGCCTTCAAAAATATCTCCTCCCGAACGTTTACCGAATTTTTTGGGATCAGCCGTGGCATCCAGTAAATCATCCTGAATTTGGAAAGCAATGCCCATTTCATAACCTAATTCAGATAATTCATCTCGTTTGGATGAGGTGGCGTGAGCTGCTATCGCTCCCATTTCTAAAGCGCCACTTAATAAAGCAGCTGTTTTACCACCAATCATCTCCAAGTATTCATTCCGTTCAATCGACTTCCGTTCAGCAAATTCCATATCCAGCGCCTGACCTTCACATACGGTGATGATAGACTGATTAAATACCTCATTCATCGCCAAATATTCTGCCTTTGTATAAGCGTCTGAGTGTCCGTAATAATCTAATTTCTGATAGGCATCGGCAAACATCACGTCGCCTGAAAGGATAGCAATATTCTGATTCCATTTTTTGAAAATGCTAGGCTCTCCTCTTCGGGTGTCGGCACGATCCATAATGTCATCATGCACCAAAGTGAAATTATGCAAGATTTCGGCAGCTAAGGCAGCAGGCAACGCATCATCTAAATCTCCTTCACACAAGCCACAGGCTAACAACGTGAGCATAGGCCGAATGCGTTTACCTCCGGCAGAAAGAGCATATTTGAAGGGCTGATACAAGGTTTCAGGTATCACGGGGAGCTTTATCTCCTTTAACCCTTCTTCTACCTTGTTTAATAAAAGTTGTTGTAAGTCTGTTTTATCCAATGCTCTTTGTGTACATGAAGCACCAAATATAAGGAAAATAGTGGACGATATAAGTGGGATATCCGCCTTTCTATAACCATTAAATTATTGTGGATGGATAATTCGCTTTCTCTTAGTTGTATGAAGATTCGTGAATAATAACTGAAATTAAATGGCACCAATTCAAATCATAAAATATCATCTCATCTTGTGAAGATGGGAGGTATTTAATTCCTGAATGTTTTGGCAGCCTAAAAGCAGGAGAATAGATTTCATATCATTTCTCCATGATTCAAATAGCTGTTCCAGTCCTTCGTAGCCCTTGCTTTTAACAGCCTTGATTATGGGTTGAGCTGAAGCCGTAAAATGTGCTCCCAGAGCAATGGCTTTTGCCATATCAAATGAGGATCGAATGCCTCCGGAGGCGATAATCTCAAAACTTCGCTCCCACTCCAACTTACTGAGTTGTTGGATACACTCAACCGTAGGAATTCCCCATTCATCAAATAAATGGTTGGCTGAGATATTAGACGAACGGAAATTTTCTACTTTGGCCCAGCTGGTTCCGCCGGCTCCAGCCACATCAATAACTTGGACTCCTGCATTTAACAATCTTTGAGCCGTGTGCTTGGAAATTCCCGCCCCCGTTTCTTTTACGATTACCGGAAGATCAGTGTCCTTCACCAGTTGTTCGATGCCAGCTAAAATACCTTTGAAATTACGATCGCCTTCGGGTTGCATCAGCTCTTGGAGCGGATTTAGATGTACGATAACCGCATTGGCCTGAATGGAATCGACCAAGGCTTTCAACTTGTTGCTATTCAGTCCATCGATCAACTGTGCTCCTCCAATATTAGAGCATATAAAAGCATTTGGCGCTTTCTGACGAACTACCGAAAATGTTTGCGTGAGGCTATCATCTTCCAGCATAGCGCGCTGACTTCCTACTCCAAAAGGAAGATTATTATTTTCACAAAACTCAGCAATTACTGCGTTGACGGGGCCTGCATCTGCATATCCTCCAGTCATAGACGAAATAAATAAAGGGAAACTAAAAGTACGTCCCAAAAACTCGGCTTCCGTCGAAATCTCGCTGGAATCCAATTCGGGAAGTGCATTGTGTATAAAACGATATTGCCCAAACCCGGCATTCAGGTCGTACTGTGTGCCATCGGTTACCGTTAACTCAACGTGATCCTTTTTTCGGTCTCTAATGTCTGTCATAAGTAGAAATTGCCACTAATTCATGAAAACACAAAATAGAAATATTCAGGCTGCAAAGAAGGGCGAAATAAGTCTCGATCGTGTTCATTATTCAGGATATCTAAGTTATTCCTGAAAACGTATGTATTATAAAACTCATCAAGTCTGCACTTCTATCAAACTAAATACGAACCTGAATTGATGTGAAAGGTTTGTCCCGTTGCATGCGTCAGCTTTCCTTGGGCTAGCAGATAGGTTATCTCAGCGATTTGCTCGGGCGGAGCAATCGAATCTAAGGCAAGGTCTTTGGTTAGATAATCGGCGCCGTATACTTCGATTGAATCTCTGGCCATATCGGTATCCACAAAACCGGGTGCAATGGTATAAGCGGTGATGCCGAACTGCCCAAAACTGCGTGCAATGCTTTTGGTGAAAGCCACCAATCCGGCTTTGCTGGCCGCATAACTTGCGTAATCTTGCGTGTCGCCACGATAGCCTGCCCGCGATGAAATATTAATGATCCTTCCTTCTATTCCCGTTTCCTTCCAGCTATTTATAGCCCATTTGGTAATCAAAGCCGCTGAGCGGAGATTTACTTGCAGCGTTTTATCCCAGTTAGCCAGCCAGTCTTCATCAGAGTTTTCAAAATCTATCGCCTCAAACATCCCAGCGTTATTGATAAGTACTTCAGGAGCTTGCTCACTATTAAATACTTTTTTCAACCTCTCCACTTCTTCCGTATCTGCGAGATCGCATGCGAGGTGTCGGTAGTTTTTGTTCTGCGTGAAGTTGTGATTGGCGGAGCGGGAAGTGCCAATGACTTCGTGTCCCTCTCCCAATAGCTTTTCAGCAATGGATTTTCCAATTCCCCGTGAAGTACCGGTGATAACTGTTTTCATTTATTTTAATTCTTTATAGATTGATTTATAGAAAGCTTTGCAAAGCCTACTTCTAATTAATGTATTATTCTGGATGAGTGAAAAGAAATTTTTATTAGTGCCATCGCCTCAACCAAAAAGAGTAAGAAATTATATTATTTCTGCCATTCTGATTTTTTGGGGTGATGAACATTTTGATCTGCTATCCGATAATTTCATGACCATCTTTTGGCCAGCTTTAGCTTTTATAACGGTGGCATTATTCCTTTTCACTTTGGCAGTTTTCTATAAAATTAGAGAAGAAAGACATTCCATAAAATTCTCTGAGTATGGACTCGCATTTCGAAATAAAGGTGCTGGGCAAAAAAAGATTAGTAAAACAGACCTGCTTAAAGTAGAAATTGGGAAGTATTCAGCCACCTTTTATCAAATTAATGGACAGAAAAGCGTTTTAAATTTCGAAGATGCCAAAGAAGATGCCAAAGAAGATGATAAAGAGGAAATCAAATTAGAACTTCAGACTTATGCAACCCTAAACAATTGAATGCCTGATTCTACTTTCTCCAAACCGGTACGTTGGAACAAGCTTCCCCATACATAATTTTTTTAGCTCTACCCATTAACTTACTGGTAACCAACATATAAATAGAATCGGGAACGTGTATTTTTCCACATCCTTTTAGCAATACAAACTTGTCTTTGTAGGGTTCCCAGTCGTAGTTATCGAGTTCTCGCTGATACAGTTGATGTTGAAAAGCTATTTTTTTCCCCAGAAATACTTCTTTGGCAAATTCGGAAGCGTGAGCGGTAATTAGCATCCAGGCCCAAGGAGCAATAAGGGCATCTGTACTACAAAAAGCTGCCAGATATTTTCCTTCATACTGTGACCAATCAAATTCTTTAAGCTGCTCCCTATAATCTTTCTCCTTCAGCATCAATTCCTGAAACAAGAATTGTTTGATGTCCAGCTCTTCAATAGGCGTAGAATCGTGAAACTGCTGCAAATCTAAGGTTACCAGCTTGGTGTTTTGTTGAATTCGGTTTACAATCGTTTCTTCAGCCATGAAATGCACACTTTTAAGTGATACTTATTAATAGATTATTCTCCCTAAAATGAATACTTACAACAACTAAAATTATATTGAAAAAGATTCGCCACAAGAGCAGGTACGACTAGCATTTGGGTTTCTAAAATGAAACCCCTGCCCTTCTAATCCATCGCTATAATCAAGCTCAGTCCCCGCTAAATACAAGAAACTGCGCATATCTACGAGTACTTTAACCCCATCAATATCAAACAGCTTGTCATTTTCCTTCACTTCTGCATCAGAATCAAAATCCAAATGATAGGTTAAGCCCGAACAGCCGCCACTCACCACACTCACACATAGAAAAACCTCATCCGGAATATCTTTTTCCTTCCGGATGGTATGGATACGCTCAGTAGCTCGCTCGCTTATAGAAAGCTCCATAGTTGCCTCTTTCTTTTAAACTGAAATTATCTGAATCTCTGGATCAATACGTCTAACCATGCTCTCGATAGCATATAAAGTGCCGGTTGTAGCGGTTGGACATGTTCCACAAGATCCCTGATAGTGAACTTTCAGACGGTTTGATTCAAGCCCTAAAATTTTCAATCCACCACCATCAGCCAGCAAATATGGCCGAACTTGTTCGTCCAGCATGCGGGTAATTTCTTTTAGACGAGGATCGGCAGATTCTTGAACTTCTTTACTTACGTGCACATCGGTGTCATCCTCTTCATGCATAAGTGGCTGAGCTTCACGAATAGGTGGAGCCAGTTTGCGTAATAATTCGGACCAAACCGCTTTTCCGTCCTGCGTTACTGTTACATATTTATCCACGTAGTACACATTAATCACGCTATCTACTGCAAATAAAGCAGAAGCAAGCTCATCGTTTTGTGCTTCTGTACTATTTTCAAACGAGCGTGTAGTGCCATTGGTGATCGGTTCCGCCAGCACAAAACGCATAGCGTCGGGGTTAGGTGTGCGTTCTATTTCTTTAATCTTGGCCATTTCAATTCTCCGTTGTTTTTAAAAAAAATCTTTTACGTAGTTAATACTATTCACCAGCGCATCAATATCGTCCATATTGTTATAAAAAGAAATGGATGCCCTTGCCGTTCCGGGAATACCAAAATGATCCATTAAAGGCTGTGCACAATGATGTCCGGTACGTACTGCAATTCCTTTTTGATCTAAAATAGTACCTGCATCAGTGGGGTGAATGCCTTCCAGCAAGAATGAAATTACGGCGGCTTTATGCTTTGCGGGACCTACTATTGTCAACCCTTCAATTTGGCTGAGTTTTGAAGTTGCATATTCCAGAAGTTCATGTTCGCGAGCCTCAATATTTCTCAGCCCAATCTCGCTTAAAAAATCAATGGCAGATGCAAAACCAACGCCTGCAGAAATGGGTGGCGTTCCGGCTTCAAATTTGTGAGGCAGATCATTATAGGTCGTTTTCTCGAACGTAACCTTGTCGATCATATCTCCTCCCCCACGATAGGGCGGCATTTCTTCCAGCAATTCTTTCTTGCCATATAAAATTCCAAAACCGGTTGGTCCACACATTTTATGGGATGAAAACGTATAAAAATCAGCATCCAATTTCTGCATATCCACTACCGTATGTTGGACAGCTTGCGCACCATCTACCAGTACGGGAATGCCCTTAACATGTGCTGCCTCAATGATTTCTTCTACCGGATTGATAGTTCCCAGTGCATTAGAAACATGGGTCACTGCAACCATTTTGGTCTTAGGCGACAGCAATTTATGAAACGAGTTCATAACCAATTCGCCGGAATCATTTATTGGAACCACTTTTATAACGGCTTCGGTTTGTTCGGCTATCATTTGCCAAGGTACAATATTGGCATGATGTTCCATTTCAGTAAGCAAAATTTCATCACCTTCCTTAAAATGGACTCTTCCATAGCTTTGGGCTACCAAATTAATGGAATCCGTAGTTCCGGTTGTATAGATGATTTCTTCCAAAAACTCAGCATTTATCAGTTCTTTGACCTTGGTTCGGGCCAACTCAAACGCATCGGTAGCCTCTTGGCTTAGCGTATGAATGCCACGATGTACATTGGCATGCTCCTGGGCATGATACGTATTGATGCGGTCGATAACCGATTGCGGCATTTGGCTCGATGCCGCACTATCCAAATAAACTAAAGGAATGCCGTGTACTTTTCGTTGAAGTACCGGAAACTGCTCACGAATGGCTTCCCAATTCGTTGCATCAGCTATCGTATTTGTACTTAATGCTTGTTTCATAAACCTGTTGTCATTTTATGTTTCTCAAAAAACTTTATCTTCAAGAACATCAAAAAGATCACCTCTAATGTTTATCCTACCGCCACGAATTTCTCATCGCGATTGGTGTATTTAATCACTTCGTCCAGTAGTAATTTGTGTACTGAGTCAACTTTCATGTTCGCAATGCTTTCGAGGGTGAAGGCGTACACCAACAATTCCCGCGATTTTTGTTCCGTCAATCCACGGCTTTGTAAGTAAAATACCTCATCATCGCTTAGTTGACCAATGGTTGCACCGTGAGAACACAGTACATCATCCGCAAAAATCTCTAACTGCGGCTTGGTGTGCACTTTTCCACCTACTGAAAGCAATAAATTTCTGTTTTCCTGAAATGAATCAATTTTCTGAGCATCTTTGGCTACAAAAATCTTACCATTAAAAATGGAATGTGCGCTGTCGTTTACTACCACCTTGTGTAGCTGGTGACTGTTAGCAAACGCTCGCCGGTGATCCAAAATAGAATGCGTATCGGCAATTTGATCTCCATCGATTAATACCAATGCATCTACGGTGAAATCTACCTCTTCGGCATTTTGAATAACCCGTGGGTCATTTCTAAAGAGCTTAGCACCCAAGCAAATAGTGTAGGAATGATATTCGGCGTGCTGCTCCAAGTTGGCAATCGGTCGTGATATATGCGAAGCCTTTTTGCTATCGCGCTGAATACGGGCATGGTGAACATGAGCGCTTTCGAAAAGCTTAAATTCTGCTACCGGCACGTTTAAATACGCATTATCAGCCAGGCCGATATGATCTTCGACGATAGTGGTTTCAGAGAACCTTTCACCTACAAATAATAAACGAGGGGTTGCAAAAAATGTTTTTTGTGCGTCCGTAAACACATTTAAAATATGAATGGGTGCTTCAACCTTTGTTTCTTTTGGTACATAAATAAATGCACCGTCTTTGAAATGCGCATCATTTAAAGCAGCAAACACATCCTGATCTTCATCATAATTCGTGTATGCACCTAAATGTTTTTTAACCAAATCAGAATCTCCCTGCCCGGCAATCGTCCAAATAATTACATCGTTCGGAAGGTCTTCGGTAGCGGACAAATCTGCGTCGAATTCACCATTCACAAAAACCAATCGGCTTTTCATAGCTTCCGACAAATAGTATTGGCTGATATCGCCCACAGAAGCCGCACCAGCTTCAGCAACAGGTACAAAATGATTTCGGCTGATGGATCTCAGATCCGTAAATCTCCAGTCCTCATCTTTTTTAGTGGGAAAGGGAAATTCAGCCATATTACGCGCTCCTTTCTGATTCAGACCGGCAATGGCCTTCACCTCAGAAACAGCACTGAAATCACCTTCAAGGTAGTTTACAATCGTTTCTTTTTCTTTCACAGCTACGCTCATTACTGAGATTCTCCGTTTAACACTGCTTTATTTTCTAACCAATCGTATCCTTGCTCTTCAAGGTCTAAGGCAAGGCTTTTGTCGCCACTTTTCACAATGCGGCCATTCATCATCACGTGTACAAAATCTGGGGTGATGTAGTTGAGCAATCGCTGATAGTGTGTAATAAGTACGATGGCATTTTCGGGCCCAGCTATTTTGTTGATGCCGTCGGATACCATTTTCATCGCATCGATATCCAGTCCTGAATCGGTTTCGTCCATAAAAGCCAGCTTAGGATTTAGCACAGCCATTTGGAATACTTCGTTTTTCTTTTTCTCTCCACCGGAAAATCCTGTGTTGATGCTACGCTCCAGAAATTCATCTTTCATATCAATGATATCCAGGCGGCTTCTTAGATAATCTTCAAACTCAAGTGGATCTAATTCCTCTTCCCCACGTTTGCGGGCAATGGTATTAAAAGATTCGCGCAATAACGTTTTATTGGTGATGCCTGGCACTTCTACCGGATATTGAAATGCAAGGAACAGCCCTAAGTGAGCTCGCTCATCGGCATCTAACTTGGTGATGTCTTCTCCGTTGAAGAGGATTTCACCTTCGGTTACTTCGTATTCAGGGTGCCCTGAAACTACTTTTGAAAGCGTACTTTTGCCGCTTCCATTAGGCCCCATAATGGCATGAATCTCTCCCTTTTGGATAGAAAGATTTACGCCTTTGAGGATTTCTTGGTCTTCGCCTTCTACAGAGGCATGTAAGTTTTTAATCTCTAACACGTTTTGGTTTTTTTCTTTTTAAAAATTTAAGTTCTTTTCATCGGTATAAACAGAACTGCTGGTAACAGCGCTATTGTTTATTGGCGGTGCCATATCACAGGACATGCATGGCATGGGCTTAATTATCCCACACTACCTTCAAGTTTAATATCTAACAGTTTGTTGGCCTCTACGGCAAATTCGAGCGGTAGCTCTTTCAGTACTTCCTTCACAAATCCATTAATAATCATGGAAATTGCATCCTGCTCGCTAATACCGCGCTGCATTAAATAGAAGATTTGCTCTTCGCCCACTCGCGAGGTTGAAGCTTCATGCTCAACACTTGCCGTTGGGTTTTCAGAGGAGATATAAGGGAAGGTATGAGCTCCACAGGTTTGGCCAATCAGCATAGAATCACACACCGAATAATTGCGGGCGCCATCAGCTTTTTTACCTATTCTTACTTCACCCCTATAACTATTATTAGATTCACCGGCAGAAATCCCTTTCGAGATAATAGTACTCTTTGTGTTTTTACCGATATGAATCATTTTGGTACCGCTATCCAGCTGTTGCTTTTTGTTGGTGACGGCCACGGAGTAAAATTCCCCGATGGAGTTATCACCTTGCAAAATCACGCTTGGATATTTTAGGGTAACTGCAGAACCGGTTTCGAGCTGCGTCCAGGAAATCTTGGAGTTCTTACCTCTACAAGCTCCACGCTTGGTTACAAAGTTATAAATGCCTCCCTTTCCATCATCATCACCGGCATACCAGTTTTGGATGGTGGAGTATTTAATCTCGGAATTTTCCTGTGCCACCAATTCAACTACGGCAGCGTGCAACTGATGTTCATCATATTTTGGGGCCGTGCAACCTTCCAGATAACTAACCTGACTATTATCTTCGCATATAATCAAAGTGCGCTCAAACTGACCCGAATTCTGATTGTTAATGCGGAAATAAGTGGAAAGATCCATTGGACAAATGGTGTCTTTGGGTATATAACAAAAGGAACCATCTGAAAATACGGCAGAGTTTAACGCAGAATAAAAGTTATCGCGTGCAGGTACTACCGAGCCCATATACTTCTTAACCAGCTCCGGGTGATCTTTAATAGCTTCCGAAATAGAACAAAAAATAATGCCGACATCAGCCAGCTTTCGCTTGAACGTGGTGAACACAGAAACACTGTCAAAAACAGCATCCACGGCTACACCTGCCATTTGCTTTTGCTCGTGCAGTGGAATACCTAACTTATCGTAGGTTTCACGAATTTTCGGATCTACTTCATCCAAACTATCTAATTTGGGCTTGTGTTTTGGGGCTGAATAATACTGGATATTTTCAAAATTAGGCTTTTCGTAGGTAGCATTGAACCATTCCGGTTCTTCCATTTCACGCCAGGCACGATACGCCTTCAATCGAAATTCAAGCATCCACTCCGGTTCCTCTTTTATGGCCGATAATTGGCGGATGATATCTTCATTAATTCCAAGAGGAAATTCTTCATATTCGATATCGGTTGAAAAGCCATACTTATACTCCTCATCGATCATTGATTCTAACGCTTGCGTTTCGCTCATTAGCTATTGGGTCTTAAAATGTTTCTGTTAGTGAGCACTTAAAACAACGTCTAAGCGTGTTATGCTCACTGTTTTAACTGCTTATTTAGATTCAGTACAAATATACAAAATCTACACTACTTAACTAAATGTGAAATGATAGAGGATCTCTATTGAATGAATAGGGTGAATAATTTAAGATGTAATTCTTGGTGTGCGGATTTAAATTATAATCTCCATCTTTCGGGCTTCTCACGGGTGATGGAGATGGGCCAAGACTTGGATTGTATGGTTTGTTGAACTGATATGTGATAAACCGAGCGGCCGATTTGCGATGGACGATGTTGGTTGAGCTCTAAAATCAAAAATCGGTCTTTCGGTTATTCACACAACCAGCGCTGGCAACCTTAAATCATGTGCGAGGTTACGGGGGGCAAAAATTTGCAGGATAAATCAAGCAAGTCCTTTAATCGTGTAAATCACGGTTCAAATGGAAAAATGCGTAAATCAAGCAACATCCATCACCCCGTTCCTTCTGCTTTTACTGTATTATAAAATCTGGAACTTGGAACGGAAAGATGGATTTTTGGACTATCACTCCCCCATCAGCGAGCAAACGCAGGCGGTGTTTACGATATCCTCCCACGAGCATCCGCGTGATAGATCCATCATAGGTTTTGCTAAACCCTGAATGATGGGCCCAGTGGCTGTTGCTCTGGCTAATCGCTCCGTAATTTTATAGGCAATATTGCCGGCATCCAGATTGGGGAAAATAAAGACATTAGCTTTTCCGGCTACTTTCGAATGAGGCGCTTTTCGGCGAGCTATTTCTGGGATGATGGCAGTATCAAACTGCAATTCTCCATCAACGGGAAATTCAAGATTATGACTCTTTACAATTTCGAGTGCATTCCGAACCAAATCAATGCGTTCATGCTCCGCACTTCCTTTGGTTGAAAAGGAAAGCATGGCCACTTTGGGATTTTCTCCGGTTACATTCTGATGTGTTTTAGCGGAGTCTATAACAATAGTGGCCAATTGTTCTTCATTGGGATATGGAACCACCGCACAATCGCCATAGGTAAACACGCGTCCATCGTCAAAGCTCATCAGAAATACGCTGGAAACTACGTTTGAACCTGCCTTCAACCCAATGGCTTGGATGGCAGCACGCAAAACATCGCCGGTTGCTGAAACGGAACCAGCTACACAGCCACCGGCCTCGCTCGCAGCTACCATTGAGGCTCCAAAAAACAAAGGATCTTGCACGGTTGTCCTCGCTTGCTCTTTGGTAATGCCTTTATGCTTTCTTCGTTCATAAAAAGCCGTAGCGTAACCATCCAAATGCTCGTCTGTTTGAGGATCAATCACCTTGATATTTTTGGGATAAGATTCAACTCCGTCATTCTTAATCAAAACCGGGATGCAGAGATTTTGTTGGGATAGAAACTCAGCGGCTTTCACTACCCGTTCGTCAGATGATCGGGGAAATGCGATGGTTTTAAGAGATGATTTAGCACGTTCTCTGATGTCTGAAATAATATCCATTAGACTAATAATAAAAAGATTGAAATTATAGCGATCGTTAATCCCGACCATTGTTTAACGGAAAGCACATCTTTCCATACCATAGTTCCGATGAACGTTCCTAACACTACCAAACTTACATTTACCAGTGGAAATACGATGGAGCCGGGCATCAGCTGGAGGGCATAAATCAGAAATATAGATGAATAAAGATTTACAATTCCGGCGGCTACACCATAGCCTATTTCTGTAAAGCTAACATGAAGATTCTTTTGTTTAACCAAAATTCCGGCACCTATTAAAAAGGAAACTAAAAAAATGAGGGAGACAAATAAATCTTCTGATATTTGGGTAGCATACATCCGTTCATACACTTTAAGGCCGGTATCAGCTAAACCGGTTAGGATAAAGATAAGAAAGGGTAGCCAGGCGTCTGAAAGTCCTGATAGGCTTTTTGTTTTAATGCGGGGCACCATCAACAAAAGAGACGATAAGGCCAGTAAAACTCCAACATACTTCCAGGAGCCGATGGCTTCGTTAAAAACAAACAAACTGGCAGAAATCGGAAATATCAAAGACATTCGCATAGCTGCAATGCTCACGCCCATCCCTACCCGATTGATAGATTTGCTGTACACCACCATATTGGTGATAAAAAGTACGCCTAATACTCCCACCAAAACCAGCATCCAGCAATCCCATTCGACAGAAATATCGGGTAACAAACTAAATTCTCTGGAAATCAAAAGGCTGATTATAAAACCGGCCAGATAATTCAAGACCAATATTTTCAGCACATCCAGTTTACGATTTTCAGCCAGTTTCAGAATCTGGGCAATCGTAAGAGAACAGCTGACGCTAAGCGCGATAAAAATCAGCCCCATTAGTTCAACAGCTCAAGCTCAGGATTACCGTAAAACAAGGGGTTCTGAGGTCGGTCATATAAGCTTCGAGAGATAAACGGCACGTTCCGCTCCAAATGATTGCGGATATCGTTCAGCTTAACTTTCCGCTGTTTAATAGCATCGGCAAGATAGTAGGAGAAAATACTGTGGCGTTTCTGATCCCCTCTGGCTGACGAGTAAATTCTGGATCGCTGCTCCGCCCGTGATGCAAAGAAAACGGCCGCTTTCTTATTTTTATCTGTTACAATGGAAGCAAGCTCTTTCAGTGGTTTCTCAGATCTTTGTTCATTCAAAATATCCAAATCCGCAAATACGATTATAGACTTCACCTTCAATTTGCTTAAGCCCCTAAATAATTTATTGAGATCTATATACTGAGGATTCCCATCCTTCAACTCCGTCCCAATCAAATACACTTTTGAATCTTTCACCTCCGCATATCCATTTATATAAACCGACAGATTTTGACGGGAGCCGGACATAGAATTCGCTAAGCGGGAATAAGCACGCTCAAGCAGTTTATCAGAATTCACATTGCTTGTTTTTACGATATTTGAGCTACGAATTCCAAACGCTTGAATGAAATATTCTTCCATCAGTTTGGCATCGCGCTGGCCATAAATGCGCTCCGAAAGCTCTCCTCCGTATTGACTGTTCGACACAATAAACGCGGAGGAATTCAGCGTGTTTTTTCCTAAAACCGGGATATTTCGCTCCACATCAACCGAGCCAAATGGGATATTCGGAATGGCAATAATCGAAAGGTCGGAAGCAAATTCAGAAGGCCTCCATATTGGTTTTACATCGCTGGCAGAAACCCACGTCTCCGAAATACCATAAAGCACCTTGTACCAATCCCCTTCTTTTGAAACCAGTTTAAGCTGACTCCCTTGTGCCAAATCGGTCAATACGTTTTTGCGACTATTTACAGGCTCGTTTCTTAACGCCGTTATCTGCGCATTCACCACAACAAATTGCTCAAAAACATCCTCAACCGCTACTTCCCGCGTTTGCTTAAGCGTGTCATATTGTGCTTCCACTAAAAGTTTTTCTTTTGTGTTCTCCTTAAAGACACCGGCATCTACCTCGTCAGCAATATTTATGGTGATTTGGCCTTTGCTAAATTTCCAATCATTATGCGCAGCAAGCACCTTCCCTTTATAGGAAATTTTAATGGCCGGCTTGTCGGTAGTAAAAGGTCGTGCAGAAATAGTATCGGCCTGTTGAATGCTTCCTGTTTTACGCAAAAGTCGGGTTTCACCGGTTTTATTGGCCTCGCCAATCGGTTTCATATTCAATAGAGAAAGTCCCGTAAGCACCGTCCCCGCTCCTATCAACGCATATCTTTGCGGATCGGAAGGTTGAGACAACAACTGGTCAGAAAAAGCAGCATAAGTGGATAAGCCTGCACCGGCCACACCTAATAAAACATAACTAAGACGAGGACGATAACGTTGGATATAGCGCTCTATCCTCACCCTCTGCGCATATTCGTAGGTATTAACCGCTTTCAAGTCAAAATGAACGAGGGGCTGATTGGGAGAAATTCTATTTGAGGATTCTAAAAAAAATTGAGACGAAACGAGCTTAAAGTCATTGATATCCATAGCCTTTTCATCAATTACGACCCAATTAGTGCTGGAGCATGAACTCAGGCTCAACACCGCTAAGGTGATAATTAATAGGGTACGCATCCCATTATATAAGGACTGTTTTATGCCCATGGAGTTTGTTTTGAAGCTATAGCTATTTTGGCTGCATCAATTGCGATTACCAATTCTTCATTGGTGGGAATAACGTGAACATCCACTTTGGCATTGTCTGCACTTATTATATTATCTCCGGTTAGATGTTCGTTTTTGTCGTCATCTATTACCACTCCGGAATATTCCATATCCTCAAGAATTTTTTTACGAATGAGGGCTGAATTCTCCCCAATTCCACCTGTAAATATAATAGCATCTACTCCGTTTAATGCAGCAATATAAGAGCCAATGTATTTTTTAGCCCGATAACAGAAAACATCTATGGCTTCATTACAACGTCGGTCTCCGCTTTCTGCTTCTTCAATCAAATCTCGCATATCGGCGGCATAACCGCTTAAGCCCAACAACCCACTGTGTTTATTTAAAAGCGCATGCACATTGGCCAAAGACAGCTCCTCTTTTTCGATGAGGAAGAATAAAATAGACGGGTCTATATCTCCACTTCGGGTTCCCATTACCAAACCTTCCAAAGGCGAAAATCCCATGCTGGTATCATAGGAATTACCATCTTTAATAGCAGAAATAGAACATCCGTTGCCGAGGTGACATGTAATGACTTTCGAGTTGTCCTTCGATTTGCCGGATAGCTTGTAGTACTGTCGGCTCACATAATAATGCGACGTTCCGTGAAAGCCATATTTACGGATTTTATACCTGCGATATAACCGATTGGGAATTCCATACAAATACGCATGTTGTGGAATGGAATGATGGAAAGCCGTGTCAAAAACGGCTACATGTGGCACATTAGGCAAGTGCTTTTTGGCTGCCCGAATGCCCTGTAAGTTAGGTGGATTATGAAGGGGTGCGATATCAAAAGCCTGCTGAATAGCGGTTTCAACATCTTCATCAATTAAAACAGAATCTTTAAAAGTTTCGCCCCCATGTACCACCCGATGCCCAACCGCTTCAATTTCGTCCAGTGAATGCAAATAATCGTTATCTGCTTCCAGCAAAAGCTCCATAATTTTTTTTAACGCCACGGCATGATTTTCAATCGCCATGGTCTTTTTCTGGATCTTTTCGTCTTTGAATTCTTGTTTTATGATGGAAGTAACGGCACCAATACGTTCAACCAAACCTTTGCATAAACACTCCTTATTTGCGGTGTTTATGAGTTGATATTTTATAGATGAACTGCCACAATTTATAACTAAAATTTTCATGCGTGTGTTAAAGTGAGATTATCGCTCCAATGCCAATTAAGTTACGGAATTTGAATGATTTTTTTCCTGATCCGGGATCAGAAATCCAGAAGGGAATTTCATACCGAAGGGCAAACCCACGGTCTTTGCCCAAATAGTCCGGAATGTTGAGGGAGAACTGTAATCCAATTCCAGCATCGGCTCTAATTCGGTCAACTTCTGTTTCAGTAACTACAATAGGAATGGCGGGATTAACTGTGGTTAAATCCCGTGTTTGGAAGGAATTATTTGCAAGCCGACCGACATCACCAAATACATAAGAACGTACTTGGATAAAATCAGCCATTATGGTATATGAAATTAGCTGGTTTACGGGATTTGGAAACTCAATCTCACTATTTAGTGCGGCTACAAAAGTATATTGAAACGCTTGTCCTAAAGATAACGACTTAAAATTTTGAGCCGCATATCCTCGCAAATTCGCTCCTCCTGAAATTTGAAAAAGCCCGTCATCCAGTAGGCTTTGTGGTAACGTACCTTTTGCCCTTGACACACCATTATTCAGCCATGCAATAGGTTGGCGATAGCTTTCACCAAATAAATATTCGTTGGGGGTTGAAGCGCTGGCTCCTCCAAAAAAGCCACGGAGACGAAGGTTAAATAGCTCACCTAATGGAATTTGCTGCTTCACCTCTGCCGTTCCTACGGTGTAGTTACCTGATAAATCGTGATTTACAGAAGCCTTTGCATCAAACTGTCCAATATCAAAAACCTGGCTTATCCAGGCACTTCCTGAAAGCATGGTTTTCCAATCGGTATTTTCCCACAGTAGCGGATAGGGTCGGTAAGAAATATCAATCAGTTTCTCACGGCTCACTCCCAGCGAAAATTCTTGATAATTAAGTTCATTAAAACCTTGCTGAAACCGTTTATTAAGGGAAATCTCGTGATGACTATATCCGGTGCGAATACTGCTTCTGAGACGTATATTGGCTTCATTTCCATACTTCTCATTATTGGAAATAGGCTCTGTAAACGATACGTAATACGAAACCGGCAGGTCGGGCAAGTCGGTTGAAATCCAAAACCCTGCATCCAATCGGTGGGGACCATCTTTAAAAGTCCCTTCCATTTCACCTAAAAACCGTACACCCATTCGAACGCCATCTACCTGGTTGTACCAAATGTCGGGTGCAAATTCGAGCTTATACCTTTCTGATTGAGCTATTGCAAAGCTCGGAACGAGGTAAAAAAGAAGTATTATTAAGAGATTTTTATTTCCCACTGTGGAAGTATCTCAAGATATTGATCGGTTAAAATGTCAAAAGCCAGCTTCATCAAACGCCGCTGTTCCGGCCAGCTTATGTAGGCATTGATTTCATCAATCTCTACCCATTGGTAGTCAGAATGTTCATCATCCAATTTAATCTCTGCATTCGAATTTAGCTCTGCTGCAAATGCCGGGATGGAATGTACGGTATCTGATTTAGCTTCGTAAAATTGATTTACCGAAGGTAGCGTCCAGAATTTGATAGGCATAACTCCGGTTTCTTCTTTTAGTTCACGAAGCGCTGCTTCCCAAAAGCTTTCCTCTTCCTTCACCTTACCGCCTACCATTCGCCACTGATTGCCGTATATTTTTTGGGTTGATCGTTTAAAGATCAAAAACTGTGGCTTTCCGTTTGTAATTCGATATGGGTAAACGTCGATGAGTTTTTTCATCAAGTTTTAAGGGATTAAATTTCGATGTTTTTGACTTCCAGCTCCAGCTTTCCGGCAGGCACTTCTACTTCCACTACTTCGCCAATCTCGCGCCCCATCAGTGCTTCCCCAATCGGAGAATCAATGGATATTTTACCGGCGGCAAAATCAGCTTCGTTGGCTGAAACCAGCGTATATTTCATCTCTTTACCCATCTTTTTGTTTAGGATGGTTACCGTGGTTAAAACACGAACTTTTGAGAGATCAAGGTCTTTGGTGTCTAATACGCGGGCATTGGCTAAAGCATCTTCCAATTTAGTGATTCGGTCTTCGAGATGGCCTTGGGCTTCTTTGGCCGCATCATATTCTGCATTTTCACTAAGATCTCCTTTTGAGCGAGCTTCGGAGATATCTGCGGCAACGGCACGCCGGCCACGCGATTTCAAATCTCTCAATTCAGTATCCAGCTTGTCGTACCCTTCCTGTGACAGGTATTGAACTTTGCTCATAATCTCATCTTTTATTCTCGGTTTCTATATATAAAAAAAGCCATCCACCATCGGCAGAAGCTTTTCTGTAACACTTTCAGTACGATTTGAAAATAAGGTCTTAATCCCTGTTTGTCTAATCCATATTAAAGATTTATAT
>JBDNFJ010000212.1:0-5529 GCA_041689895.1 Gracilimonas sp.
CATCATTCAAGTTTTATAAGAACGAATGAATTCGTACGCTTGAACGCTGAATAATTTTTTCTCACTCAAAAACCTCGGCCTTTTGAAACGTATCACTACTATTTTTCTGCTTTTTATATTTTTGTCTTCCCTTAATGCGAACGCCCAAACCTTGCAGGAAAAAATCGGCCAAATGATTATGGTCGGTTTTGAGCTTAACGATCAGGCAAAGGATACGTTGATGTACGATATCTCACATCGTAATTTGGGGGGCATTCTACTATTCGCATATAACCTCCAAAACCCAAATGATTTCAAGGAACCGACCGATAGTCAGCTCAGAAATCTGATTAAAGAGCAAAGTAGAAATTTACAGGCGCAGGCACAGACTCCCCTTTTTCTTGCAACCGATCAGGAAGGAGGCCTTGTAGCGAGATTGGATGAAAACAATGGATACCAAGAAACTTATACCAATTATCAGTTGGGCACGGAATTCAATTCGGAAGATTCCACACGCAAACAAGCCGCTTTAATGGCGGGATGGATGGCGCAAGCCGGACTCAATTTGAATCTTGCGCCGGTTGTGGATGTAAACGTAAATCCAGACAGCCCTCCCATTGGCGGATTGGATCGTAGCTTTTCATCCAATGAATATACGGTGTTCAAGCATGCTTCCTGGTTCATCGACGAATTTCATAAACAGGATATAGCCACATCCCTGAAGCACTTTCCGGGACATGGAAGTTCGACTTCTGATTCTCATTTGGGCATTACCGACATCACAAATACTTGGCAAGACCGCGAACTGGATCCTTTCCGGTTTCTAATTCAAGCCGGCTATAATGATGCTATTATGACGGGACACCTTTTTAATTCAAATTGGGATGATACTTACCCGGCTTCCCTCTCAGAATATGCCATAAAAACCATACTGCGAGATAGTCTTGGCTTTAATGGAGTGGTGATTACGGACGAGCTTTTCATGAAGGCCATTAGCGAGCATTACGGATTTGATGAGGCCATTGTTCAGGTGATAAAATCCGACTCAGATATTCTTCTATTTAGCAAAAATATATATCAGGATAAATCACTGCCAGCCCACGTTATTTCACTGATTACCCAAAAAATTAACGATGGGGTGATTGATGAGGCTACCATTGATGCTTCGTATAATCGCATCATTGCGCTGAAAAATAGCCGTATGATTACCAAAACCGAATATGTTGCTCAAAACGCATTGCCCCGAGGTATTGACATTGCCAACTACCCAAACCCCTTCAACCCAACCACTAATATTACCGTTACCTTAGACCAAACCAGCGAAGTAAAAATTCGTGTAGCTAATGCCATCGGGCAAATCGTACAAACTATTTCTCAATCCCGACTTTCGGCCGGGGTTCATACCTTTCAGTTTGATGGCCGCAACTTGGCATCTGGATTATATTTTGTAATCCTGAATACTCCACAAGCGAGACAGGTTCATAAAATAATGCTGATTAAATAAGGTTAAAAGCAGAGTAAGATTAAAACTTTTTTAACTTTTATTGTAACAAAAGGCATCCATGATACTCTAATAGTAAAGAAGTTGTAATATGAAGCTTTCATGAGCTTCCACAACAGCAGAGTATGTTTTCTTGCTCATTATGTGTTATGCAGCATAAATAACAGTGCAAAATTACTCGGCGAAGCAAAAGGGGATTATTCTCTCTATATGTACAAGAATGTGGATGATATACTAAATATTAAATCAGCAATCTTATGAAACACTTATTAATAATCTTTTCTGCTGTACTTTTACTCGCTTCTTCTTGCGGCACGGAACCGGAGGATGAAGGCAATACTATCAATCCAAATATTGTCAAGGTTAAAGATTGTTGTGAGGGTTTAAGTGGAGATTATTTTATGGGTAAGATGGTGAGCGATGAAATCATTTACTCGATTAATAGAGCTTTAGTGAAACTTTTTACTGATACAAATTCTAATTTAATTAGTGCTACGCCTTTAGGAATTATTCCAAGAGGGGATGGAAAGCCAGCTAATTTTATTGAGATTAGTGAAGATTATTCAAAAGTATTATTAGTGAAATCGTCTTATACAGATGTTTCTTTAGGAGAGTTAGTGGAAGTTAATTTAATTGAGGAAGCATACAGACTTCTGAGAGATTCTACTTACAACATTTCATCAGCCGTATATTGGAATGGAGATGATACCAAGTTGATCTATTACAGTTATGGGAATGATCAGGGATTAGAGGCAGGATATTATTTGCATAACAAAACCACAGATATCGACAGTTTATTGTTAGCACATCGTGCAGAAATCGGCCCTTCTGAAATGCTAAACGGCTTTGACCTGTCGCCTGAAAACACCAAATTGCTTTATCCAAACGTTAGAGCCTCCTTTGCCAATCCCGATATTCCACAAACGCCACAGATTATAGAATACAATTTGGAAACCCAGCAAGCTGACACTTTTGCCACAACTTTTGACCTGTCTTTTGTGCGGGTGGGCTTGTGGCTACGCTACAGCCCCGATGGTTCCCGCATACTGTACTGCAATTTTCCGTTGGGCTCCTTTACATCCACTACCAACGATGACAGTGAAGTTGGAATTATTGAACTTCACTCTCGCCAAAAAAGAATATTGGATATAAATACCAATTCAGAAGGAAGGAAGCGCTCAGTACAGATAGCTCCAACTTGGAGCTATGACGGACAGGATATTGTTTATGGAAGTGGGGAACTGTTTTACCCAAGTGGGGCCAAAGGATTCTACTCCCTTTATATGATAAAAAACGTGGACGATCCACAAAACTACAAATAAATCAAAGAGGATAGGTTATGAATACACGGAAACTTTTAGCAATTATAAGCATAGCTGTGTTATACAGTATCGCAATCGGCACTGATTCATATGCACAGCACGAACTTCCAGACTTGAAATCTTCCATAGAAATTGAAGATATCAAAGTAATTGGAGAAGCCAAACAAGGCGATACTTTTGATATACTTGTGCGCTATAAAGCATTATTGGATTCTCCAGGGAACCTTTCGCTTCGGGTACCAGCACATGCGGAATTGGTTCAAAGAGGTGGCGGGGTACGTAGTTTGAGGGAAACCCGAAGTTATAAGGCGGGTGAGGTGCGCACCGAGCGGTTTACGATAAAAGCAAACGAGGTGGGTTACGGTTTTGTACTCTATAAATTTTGAAGTGCCGGACGCTCCGGCTGGGTATCATCGCAATGTGCAGCGTTGGATAAAAATTAGTTCCAATAAAGATGGATTTGAGGTTTTTGATCCAAGAAATCCGGGAGACAGGAAACCACTTGAAATTGGAACGGATATCAAAGCCTATATTGGGGAACTGCCAAGTGATACAAAATCTAAAACCCAAATCATGTCAAATTATACGGTATCAGTAAGTGGAAAGATTCGATATTATAATAATATTGAGCAATTAAATCGAGGAATTTATGGTAATGGAGTTGCATTGTGGTTTCGCAATAGTAGTAGCCCCAGCACATGGTATCATCCGCTTACAGGACATGTACAGCATAAGCACTATGATATTATTGATGAGCAGGGTAATTTTTCTTTTAATTTTAGCTTCTCAGGTGATCTAAGTGGGTATAATCAGCTCATTGTTATTGTAAATACGGCAAATGATGCCGCTGTTATTCCCGCGCCACTAGATGGGTATGATTCATGGAGCGGGGGTTATACAGCTTACTTTAACGAGTCAGATGGAATAGTTGCATCAATTACACCTGAACAAACTATTATTACTGTAACTCAAAACAACGATAATTTTCCTGCTGATTACGGTAGCGTATTAAGATATTCCAAGCTCTCTAAAGAATATTTAGAGGAACTATACAATGGAAACGTATCTTTTTCGGTACCAGTAATTCCAATCCGAATTTCTGATATATCTGCATGCGGAGTTTTTCAAAATCAGTACTCCTTTTTGGATGGCTGGAACCAGTCAATAACAATAGATCCGAATTGTACAGAATTCTCGACAATATCGCATGAATTTGGACATTTTATAAATTTCAGACTTTGGGGTGGAAGTGTAAGCAAAATGAGTAACGCAGAATCAAAGCTCAAAGAAGGCTGGGCAATTATGTATTCATTTGCTGTTAGAAATTATGGGAACAATCAATTTGGTGATAATCTTAGAGGTTATGATGATAATCCAGAAGAAGATGCATTTGTTACTTCACCATATCGTTATGCAGGTATAAGATATGCCCAGCCCAGTGCGCCTTCATACGGTAAATCTGCAGCTGCTTTTTCTGCTTTTTTGTGGAATTTATATGACAATGTAACGGATAACAATTTTTTGGCTGCAACCTATAACAATGCTGATAATGATGATATAAAAGATGACCCGAAAAGAGTATTTGAAAAAATGCGCACTATAGGAACTACTTCCGCAAGTAATTATCGAAATCATTTTAAGTCTGGTTTACCTTCTGATAAACAAACCTCAGTAGATAAAATTTACAGCTTTATGTTCGATAATTTATATGCACTCCCATCAACCAAAATGAAGCCCGCGCAAACAAAGAACGTGGGTATTACTAGCCCCACTGGCCCAAGTTTTGTGCTTAATTGGGATTCAGGAAGCTATTCCAGCGGCAGTTATCAAAACCCAGAATCAGGATACAAGATATATCGTAAATCGGGCAGTTCCTGGACTTATGTGGGGCAAACGTCTTCTTCAATTAAAAATTACACAGTCTCTATGCCCTCCACAGAAACAGAGTATAAAGTAACGTCTTTTAATTCTTCCGGGGAATCTGCTGATGCACCTTTAATTAAACATGGGCCCTTAATGGTTGAAATTTCCGGGCCTAATTCTGTTGAGTCTGGAACCCCGGCAACATTTACGGCTAACGGTAAATATGGTAACCCTCCTTATCAAACATACTACTGGTACAAAAGGCCGTTTGGTGGTTCTTGGTCATACATAGGAACGGGGCAAAGCAAAAACGTCACGTTCAATTATATAGGTAATCCGATGGCCCAACTTAAAGTTACGATAGAAGACTATAGTTTAGATTATGCAGATGGGTTTAAATCGGTATCAATTTATAGTGATTGTGGCGACCCACAAGGGCCCGGTGAACTCTGTAAATATAGAAACACTACTTTAGACCTTCCGGAGTACTATGAGTTGAACCAAAACTATCCAAACCCTTTTAATCCCAATACAAAGATTAAGTTTGCACTACCAGAAGTGTCTAACGTGTCTATTAAAATTTATAATATTATGGGACAAGAAGTTGCCACTCTTATGAATTCAAACATGTCTGCTGGTTATCATGAACGGAATTTTGATGCGGGCAATCTTTCTAGCGGAATGTATATTGCACGTTTTGAAGCCATAGGAAATTCAGGGTTTCAATTTACGAAGCAAATAAAAATGCAGCTCATTAAATAAGATATTTTTATTTGATTAAATCCAAGGGTAGCTAATTTTTGTTGGCTGCCCTTTTTATTGGTCCCAGCCAAGGGTTTAAAACCCTGCACTTTCAGTGCAGGA
>JBDNFJ010000213.1:0-1974 GCA_041689895.1 Gracilimonas sp.
CTGTGTAAGATATTTGCTTTTTGTATAAAGCTCTCACTTTTTTCAATATCGCTTTCGGTGAAAAAGCTAACCACTACATATAATATTAACGAGATTGAAATCCCAATGATGGCTTGTTTTGCTGAGGCGATTTCCCAAGCTACGGGCAAGTTCATCCCCAGTGCTACCAGAAGATTGTAGGTAGAAAATAACAGTCCGAATAGCATAGAAATAATGGCTGCTGTGGAGGTTCCTCTGGCCCACAAAAACCCCAATACTAAGGGGATAAATGCCCCGCTGGTAAGGAAATCAGAGCCAATCCACGAAATGGTTAATACCGATTGTATTCTTAATGCGATAAGTAAAGCGATGGCACACATTATAAAAGTCGAAAACCGAGCTATTACTACATTATGAGCTGGAGTTGCATCGGGCTTAATATATTTCTGATAGATATCAACCGTTAGGGAAAGTGCGCCTGTGTTAATCAGTGAATCCATGGTGGACATGATAGCTGCACATAATCCCACAAAAAGAAGAGCGCTTAGGATAGGGTTGGGAAGGTTACTGATGAGATCCGGAACAATACCACTCTTGGGAACCGTATCATACATCACCGAAGAAAACATCCCAGTGTAAGTCACCATAAGGTAAAGTGGGATGAATGCGATGAAGCTAAATATCATCATCTTTTTGGCATCGATAGCTTTTTTAGCCGCAGAAATACGCTGCCAGATATTTGCTTGAATCATCCACGAGGTGCCAAATGTAATTACATAGGCTAAATTATCGGATACCTTACTGAAGAATGAAGTGTACCCAATCTTGCCATTCGCCAAAGCGGTTGCTTTTACCTCCTCCATTCCGCCCGATTGACTGTAGGTTAGATAGAACAAAAAGATGGCAGTAAACAGGAAAAAAACGAATTGCAGTAAATCAGTTATAACCACCCCTCTAAATCCTCCAAACAAAGAATAGGTGAGCACAATGAGGGTTCCTATTATAGCTCCCGTTGTATAAGTCATATCAAAAAAGGCATGGAAAAATTTCCCGATTACAATTACTTGAACAGAAGAAGCAATCACCATAAAAATAATAATGAAAAGAGTAAGCAGGAGGGAGACCGTGCTGTTGTAGCGCTGATTCATAAGCTGCGGCTGCGAAATGGTACCAATATTTCGAATCCCTTTCGCAAATAAATACATTAAGGCTGTGGCAATTAAAACGGGTATGCCATAAATCCAGAACGAGCTTAACCCATTTCTATGAGCGTGATCCACAAGGTCAATGGCTGAACCACCGCCCCACCAAGAGGCAATAAAAGTTACCGCCAGCAACCAGGCCGGTAATTTGCGGGATGCTAAAAAATAATCTTCGCTACTGTCGCTCTTCCGATTCCAAATACCAACGGCGATAATCCCAATTACGTAGAGTGAAAGAAAGAGAATGGTGATGGCTACACTCTGCATATTTAATTAACTTTTATCATTTTAGATTCTCAGTGATTTCTATAACTAAATAGATGAGATTTTGGGCAAGTTCATTTTTTATAATGAGGCTAATTTATGAATTGTTTTTGCTATTATTTTGAAACTTTTGCCCGTTAAATCCTGCTTCATTATTAGGATGATTTTAATTAATTCTGCAAGCAGATTGAAGAATGGAATATTCAAATTTAAGTCTGATAATCTTCAATTAACTGTTGAAGGGTGAGATACTCAGTACTACATTAAAGCCTGATTAAATTCGATTCAAACCAAAAAGAGATAGAGGAATAGTATATGAAGACCGCCAATCGTCAGGCAGCTATCGAGCTGCTGCATGAATACGTAGAAAGCGAAAGCCTAATCAATCATTGTGAAATGGTAGCACAAGCCATGGAAGCTTATGCGAGGGAGTTAGGGAAAACGCGGGGCGAGATTGAAGAATGGTGGATTGCCGGCCTATTGCACGATCTGGATTGGGAGAAATTTCCTGATGAACATCCGAATAAAG
>JBDNFJ010000214.1:0-17970 GCA_041689895.1 Gracilimonas sp.
AAGATATTAAGAAAGGCGCTCAGCTTATCGACAAAGAATTAAACGAACATATTCAGTTCATGATTGATGTGTACCGAGCGTAAAGGTGCTATCTTTTTAAATAACTTTTAACGTTATTATACATAGTGCTTTAAAAGAAAACATTCACTAATTATAAACCATGAGAGTAATAAATGCTACCATTCTTCTTGTACTAAGCTTCTCGCTTAGCGTTTCAGCACAAAGTTTCGATGTTAATTTTTACGAAACAGTCGACTTATATAACGGAATAGACCCAAGTTTTTATTCGGGAAGTAACTTTGGAGTCAAAAATCCTATTTATTCAGCCTATCCGGTTAATGGGATGATCCGCCACAATAGAGTAGATGGTCTTTTCTTGGGCTATCAAGAAGATAAAATGGATTGGAATAATTCACACTTTCTGGGTATTGAAAATGTAGATTTAAATGGCATGATTGGGTATTCTGTTGCCCAGAAGGAAGTTCAATATGCTATCGGGGCTGAAAAAAGTATTGGTTACTATCGCAAATGGCTACTGCTGGGTGGTAATTTCTACCGTTCTACTTCTACCGAAGATTACTGGCGATCTGGAGTCTATGAAAACAGCTTAACTTCGTTTACCACCGGCTTCGATTTCCATGATTATTACCATGCGGAAGGGTATGCCTTTTATAGTTTATTAAAACCACTTAGGTTTTTAGAACTCGGGGCTTCATACAATTGGAATACATTTAGTTCGGTTCAAGCTTCTACTGATTTCTCGCTTATTAGCCGATATGCAACCTACAGATTTAATCCTGCCATTGATGCTAATTCTGATAGAATTAATCAGGAAAGCTTAACGCTTGGAGCTACTATAAATCCAAAAGGTGTAGCTAAAAATTCGATGCTTTGGGCCACACTATCCATCCAAGCTGAGTTAGCTGATATTGGCCAAACAACGAATGATTTTATGTATAATCGTTATCAGTTTGAAGCCAAAACGTATTTTCGGTTAGACCGAAGCACGTTATTGAAATGGAGATTATTGGCCGGAAGTATCACCGGAGAAGCTCCCGATTTTAAGAACTTTGCGCTTGGAGGTATTGGAAGTATGAGAGCTTTGGGATATAAATCGCTGGTAGGTAACGAAATGCTACTTAGTAATCTGGAAATTGAATTAGGCAAAAGCTCCCATCACAATAACAACTGGGTGGACTTGAGCTCGATGTCCGTTTCTTTTTTCCTCGATTCGGGTGTATCTGAATTCAACACAAATTATTATTCTACACAAAATCCGTTTAGTAACTACAGTTTATCATTCCCTGATTTATCCCATAATCTTGGAATGGGGATAGGGATGGGAATGCTGCGTTTTGAGATATCGAAACCGGTAGCCGGAGTTCAGGGACAAACGTCTTTCTGGATTAGGCTCAATCCAACATTCTAAATATTTGTTCTAAAAAGAAACCCGGATCGATCAAAACCCGGGTTTTTTTCTTTAGGGCATTTGGTGCTTTTCAGCGACCAAAAACTCTTTTGCTCTTCGTAAATAGATACGATCTACAATTCCAAATGTTGCAGTTGCAAGAGTATATTCAACAAGAAATAAATCTACGAAAGGATGAATAATAACACCTACTGGTATCAGTTTTAATATTGAAAAGCAACGAGACGCAGGTTTAACCAGGAAGTTGAATACTGTTTAATTAACTGCTAATAGACCAGAATATTAGTGCAATCCGTAGGGGCAATTCATGAATTGCCCCTACGGATTGAGACTTAGGACTTATCAATTATAAGAAGACTTAGTAGTCAATATTTTGGAATTAAATTCTTAGTTTTCCAAAGTCGCATGTATTAGTATCTTTGTGTATGAATTTACAAACCCAGTATTCTATTACTAAGCCGGAGCTCGTAAGCGCGCTACTTGTTTTTGTTGCTGTAGTTATTGTTGTGCTTAGTACGCGCCTACATCGGCTAACTCAAAATTCTGCGATTACTTTTGATGTAAAAACTGAAATCATTCTTTCAGGAGCGACCGATGTAGATGCACTTGAGCTTGTTTTTGATGAGAAAGGGGTTAGTTATGACAAAGAAGATTTAAAATGGGCAGCCAATATTTTGGGTTGGAGAAAATTTCAAAGAGGGAGATACGAATTTGAAGGCTCATTGCCCTATAATGAACTTTTGTCTAAGATGGCGCGTGGCATACAAGACCCCGTATCTGTGGTTATTCTTCCGGGTATAAATCCTGAACGTTTGGCACAAACCGTTGCCGCAAAGCTTAATTTTGATGAGCTTTCGTTACTTAATGCTTTACAGGATAGCGCATTCTTGGTAAGCAAAGGAATAGATGAAAAGCTGATTTTTGGGAGAATGTTACCTGAAACGTATCTGGTTTATTGGACGAGCTCACCAAAAGATTTTCTATCGAAGGTGTTGAATGAATTTAGCCGTGCCATCACGCCTGAATTCAAGGATAGAGCCGCAGAACTTGGAAATTCTATGGATGAAATTGTTACGCTGGCATCAATCGTAGAGTGGGAAGCAAAGTTGCCGGAGGAGAAAGCGCGAATCAGTGAGCTTTACTGGAATCGTTTGCGTCGAGGAATGCGTCTCCAAGCCGATCCCACCGTAAATTTTGCATTAGGTGAGCGTAGAAGACTTTTGTTTGAAGATTATCAGCTGGATCACCCGTACAACACGTACATGAAGCGCGGGTTACCTCCGGGGCCCATCACAAATCCAAGTCTATCAACCATTGAAGCTACCTTATACCCTGAAGATCACGATTATTTATATATGGTGGCAAATCCCAAAGGCGGACACGTTTTTACCCGAACTTTTAAAGAGCATCAGGCTGAAAGCGAAAAGTGGCGGAAATGGCTTCGTAAGCAGTATCGCATTAAACGCAGTCGAGAGGCGGCTGAGCAACAAGCAAAAGGCGTAACGGAAAGAAACTCAGCCCCAAAAAATTAAACGGATATGTTTTAAGGCTGAATCTGCTTAATTTTGACTTCCTGATTGATGTGGGTATTGCGGAAGCTAACGTCCGTAATTAAACCCCGATAATTGTTGAATTTTTTCAATCCCTCTTTTAAATAAGCTGGATTCTGAACTTTACTCAATGTTTTAAGAAGCACGTTGGCCGCATCATATCCTATAAAAGCAAAACGATTAGGATCCATATTAAAGCGTAAACGGAAGGCACTTTCAAAATCTTCAATATCCGTATTGCCCGGCTGGCGCTCAAAGGTTTTGGTGTAATAGATGGCAGTTTGTGGGAGCCGGCGTGTGCTAAGATCTACGGTTTCCCATTCTTCTGAACCCAGGATAGCCATAGTGCTTTGCATGGCTTCCAGATTGGTAAGGAGAGAACTGATTAACGTTTCAGCAATGTTTCCGGTAAAGGGAGCATAAACAGCGTCAATATTGTAATTAAATACCGTATCCACTTTTGGGTCAAAGTATTTTACATATTCACTGATGTCGTAACCTTGCGATTCAAGATCTTCCACAAAGTAGCGCACTACATGGGCTCCAAGCGATCGGGCTTCATCCTGAAAAGCCACTGCCGATGGCTCGCCTAACGAGCCTTTTTCCGCAATAACGGCAAGGGTATCATATCCAAGTTTTTGTATAGCGTACTGTGCAATTTTTCTTCCCTGAATGGCAAAAGTAGGGTTTAGTTGGTAGGTATAATTCAAATCTAAATTCAAGCTATCGGAATTAGCCAGAGGTGTGAGCATTGGTACTTGATACTCTTCAGCATATTTTGAAAGCTTCGCAGCTGATTCAGAGAAAAGTGGACCGATGATAGCATCAACGCTATGATTCCAGATCAAATCATTGGCTATGGTAGAAGCTGTGCTAACTTCATCATTTCGATAGGTGATGAACGCTTTTTTATCAGAGTTTTCGCTATTAAAATTTTCAACCGCTAACTGAATGCCAAAATATAAATGTTGAGGAATTTCAAATTGCTGGGAATCAAAATCGAACTCGGGTAATACAACACCAATATTATATACCAAGCCTGCTGGTGCTTTGGTATATCTATTTGGGTTATAGCGCTGATGATAGGCCGTAGAATCATTTAGCAACGTTTCGATGGGAGCAAGATTGGCGGTATCGGCGTTTACAATCGAATTCTTATATGCATTAAATAAAGCTTTTGCAGTTCCATACTCTACCTTCCCAATGGCAGCTTCTACTAAATCTAACCGAACTTTATTATAAGAAGAGGAATGGAAAGCTTCAAAACGTTGACTTGGGCTTAGATAATTAACAAGGTCCCGATAAAAACTATAGGAGGCACGCGAAATATCGGGATGACGGGAAAACTTCTTGATTTCATAAAGCCCATCCAGCGAAGCAGCAAAATTCTTGAGTTGGAAGTCGGAAAGAGCGTTCGTGTATTTGGCTTCCATGAATAAATTTCCATCGGTACTATCCACCAAACTCAGAAAATGCTTGGCTTTAAGATAGTTATTCAAGGCAAAATAGCTTTTCCCAGTAAAGAGGTGCGCGGTAGGAGAATCTGATTGTTCAAAAATGCGAAGTGCGTTCGCATAATTGCCTTCCTCATAAAACTGCATCCCAGTTTCAATATTCTGAGCAAAAGCGGTGGTACTTAAAGTGATACAAATAATTGCAAGAGGTAATAAACGTCGTTTCATCAATCTTATAGGTTGGTTACCTGATTTATAACTAAGAAGAAGGTAAAATGTTCGAAGGAAATTATTCCCATTCAATAGTTGCTGGCGGCTTAGAACTTATATCATAAACTACCCGATTAATCCCTGAAATTTCGTTTATAATACGATTAGAAACGTGAGAAAGAAAATCATAAGGGAGATGCGCCCAATCGGCCGTCATACCATCCAAACTTGTAACTGCTCGTAAAGCAATGGTGAATTCGTAGGTTCTTTCATCACCCATAACTCCCACACTTTGTACAGGTAGCAACACCGCCAAAGCTTGCCATACGGAATGATACAAATTCTGTTTATTGAGTTCTTCCACAAAAATGAAATCTGCTTCCCGTAGCATAGTCAATCGAGATTTTGTGAGGTCTCCCAAAACTCTAATTCCTAAACCGGGTCCGGGGAAAGGATGGCGAGCGATAAAATGTTCCGGTATACCCAGCGCATGGCCTACTTCTCTAACTTCGTCTTTAAAAAGCTCGCGAACGGGTTCAATCAAACTCAGCTTCATCTTTTCCGGAAGCCCACCTACATTATGATGTGATTTTATGGTTGCTGAAGGACCTTTGAAAGAAACGCTTTCAATTACATCGGGATATAAAGTTCCCTGAGCCAAATATTTAAATTCTGTATTTCCTCCAATTTCCTGCTCAAATACATCAATAAAAGTAGTACCTATAATCTTACGCTTTTTTTCAGGATCAGAAACGCCGGCCAATCTTTTCAAAAATAATTCAGAGGCATCTACCCCTTTAACCGGCAAATGCAGGTCTTGGGTATATAAATCCAACACAGATTGAAATTCATTCTTGCGCAATAGTCCGTTATCCACAAATACGCACTGCAATTGATCTCCAATAGCTTTGTGAATAAGCGTTGCAACTACCGTGGAATCTACGCCTCCGGATAAGGCACATAATACTCGAGCATCCCCAACCTTAGCCTTTAGAGAAGCTATTTGTTCGTCTATAAAGGATTCGGAAGTCCAGTCGCCTTTAAGGTTACAAATGGAATGAGCAAAGTTCTCCAAAAGCTGTTTGCCGCATTCCGTGTGAGCTACCTCGGGATGAAACTGTACTCCATAGATTTGATTTTCTTTATGTCGCACGGCCGCTACCTCAGCGTTGGCAGTATGCCCTATAATCTCGTAAGAGGAGGGAAGCTCGTGAATGTGATCACCATGACTCATCCAAACCACGCTTTCATTGGGAATGTTGTAAAGAAGATCTTCGGCGTTATCAACGAGCAGATTAGCGCGGCCATATTCTCTTTTAGTCGCTTTTTCCACACTTCCGGGAATTTCAATGTGTGCCAGAAGTTGTAACCCATAACAAACTCCTAAAATGGGAATATTCCAGTCTAAAATCTCTGTTTGAAGCTCGGGAGCGCCCCTCTCGTTCACGCTTTTTGGACCGCCGGAAAGAATGATTCCACCCGGTTTTGGCACAAATACATCGGCAAGGTTCACGTTATAGGGATGGATCTCACAGTATATATGTAATTCTCTAAGCCGACGTGCGATTAATTGAGTAAACTGGGAACCGTAATCAAGGATGAGAATCCATTCGGAATGTCGGCTATGCATGAATTTATGAGCGATTTAAAAAGATTAAGCGATAACTTCTTCGTATTCATCGGCACTTAGTAGCTCATCGAGCTGAGATGCGTCAGAAAGCTTGATAATCGCCATCCAGCCATCTCCATAAGGATCGTCGTTGACCGATTCTGGCTCATCTTCAAGCTGTTCATTTACTTCAATAATCTCGCCATCTAAAGGAGCATAAAGGTCAGAAACTGTTTTAACAGCTTCAACAGTGCCAAAAGTATCATCTTTTGAGAATTCAGTTCCTTCTGGCTCAATCTCAACAAATACGATATCGCCTAATTCACTTTGGGCGAAATCAGTGATACCAATAGTAACGGTACCATCTCCATTATCTTTAATCCATTCGTGCTCGCGGGTGTATTTTAAATCAGCAGGTAAGCTCATATCAGTTAGTTTTAGGTATGAATTTAAATTCTCTTTCTAAATACTTGGTGTCGAATTTTCCTTTTATGAAGTTCTTATCATCCATAAGCTGTATATGATATGGAATGGTCGTTTTAACGCCTTCGATAATGAATTCCCTAAGTGCACGCTTCATTTTATGAATGGCTTGAATACGTGTAGGTGCTTTAACGATTAGTTTAGCAATCATTGAATCGTAATAAGGAGGGATTCGATATCCCGCGTACGCATGAGTATCTAAACGTACACCGTAGCCACCCGGAGGATGAAATACAGTAATCTCACCGGCGGATGGTCGAAAATTATGCTCGGGATCTTCTGCGTTAATCCGGCACTCAATTACATGGCACTTAAATTCTAATGGAATAGTAGGGAGTTCTTCCCCTGCGGCAACACGTAGTTGAAGTTCAATTAAATCTACCCCTACAACTTCTTCGGTTACCGGATGTTCTACCTGAATTCGGGTATTCATTTCCATAAAGTAGAAATTAAAATCATCATCAACCAAAAATTCAACGGTTCCGGCACCTTCATAATCAACGGCTTTAGCTGCATTTATGGCTGCTGCGCCCATCCGTTCGCGAAGCTCTTCCGTCATAAGTGGACAAGGGGACTCTTCCAGCATTTTTTGGTGACGCCGCTGTAACGAACAATCTCTTTCGCCTAAATGTATATGATGTCCATGCTGATCTGATAATACCTGAATCTCAACGTGATGTGGGTTTTTAACAAACCGTTCTATATATACAGCAGGATTATTGAAAGCAGTTTCAGCTTCATTCCGGCACATATTGAAGTTCTTCTTCAGCCCTGAAGCTTCTTCAACCAAACGCATACCACGTCCGCCGCCGCCTGCTGAAGCTTTAATAATCACGGGGTAACCAATGTCATCACAAACCGCTTTGGCATCTTCGTAGCTTTCAACAATACCGTCACTTCCCGGCACAATCGGTACATGGTTATTGACCATTGTTTTTTTAGCTACTGCCTTGGCACCCATCCTGTTAATGGCATCAGGTGAGGGGCCAATGAATTTAATATCATGCTCTGCACAAATTTTGGAAAACTCTGCATTTTCAGCAAGAAATCCATATCCGGGATGAATAGCTTCGGCGTTTGTTATTTCGGCCGCAGCCAGAATACTTGGTATTTTGAGATAGCTTTCTTTACCAGCCGGGGGACCAATGCAAACGGCTTCGTCTGCAAATTTTACATGTAGGCTGTCTTCATCAGCTGTTGAATACACCGCAACCGTTTTAATGCCCATTTCTTGACACGTACGAATAATGCGTAGTGCAATTTCTCCTCGATTGGCAATCAGAATTTTATTAAACATGAATGCCGCTTAATTTTTCTTAATAATGAATAATGGTTGTTCAAACTCAACGGGTTGCCCGTCATTTACAATAATCTTTTGAACGGTTCCGCCAAATTCGGCTTCAATTTCATTCATAATCTTCATGGCCTCTATGATGCAAAGCGTATCGCCTTTCGAAACCTTATCTCCCACTTTTACAAAAACATCAGAATCGGGTGAGGGAGACTCATAAAAGGTTCCAACAATGGGAGATTTAACTACATCGCCATCTGCTTGGTCGTTTGCATTTTCTTGTTGAGAAGATGTAGTATTAGCGGCTGTTGGTTGAGGTACTGCAGCAGGGGTTGGAGCTTGAGGCGTAGCCATTGGCTGTGTATAAGTTACCTGCTCTACATTAGCGGCTTTTTTAACTTTAATCTTAAAGTCGCCTTCTTCTAATGAAACCTCATTTACATCGCTTTCAGAAATGAGATCTAAGATGTTCTTTATTAATTTTAAATCCATAATAAGTATTATTTAGCTCGTTCTATATATTCACCGGTTCGGGTATCTACCTTAATCTTTTCGCCTTCATTAATAAACAGGGGCACCTGGATGGTTGCACCAGATTCAAGAGTAGCGGGTTTACTTCCACCTTGGGCCGTATCGCCGCGTAAACCGGGATCTGTAGACTCAACGATGGCATCAATTTGATCCAAAGGCTCTGCGATAAGAATGGATTCTTCGTCTGCATTCAATAGTACTTTGCAGGTTTGGCCTTCTACTAAAAAATCTTTTCGTTCCACTTGATTAGCACTTACCGGCACTTGTTCGTATGTGTCGTTATGCATTAGGTAGTAGAGCTGACCATCGTTGTAAAGGTATTGATATTCGTGCTGTTCAATACGAACTGATTCGGCATTTTCACCTGCCCGCCACGTTTTATCTATATTTTTACCATTTAGAATTCCCTTTAGTTTAGTCCGTACAAAAGCAGGGCCTTTGCCCGGTTTCACGTGTTGGAACTCGGTGATGGAGTAAAGCACGCCATCCATATCCAGAACTAAACCGTTCCGGAAATCTGAAGTTGAAATTTTAGACATTCGTTAAATTTTCCTCTAAATAAATTTTGACCAAAAATACCACCTGACTATTTGGATAACAACTCCAAATTCCTAAATCAAAACAGGAGCCCTTATAATGTTTGTATAAGGGTATATAAGACAGCAGCAGGGCATATAAACTTGATGAAAAAAGGCCATAATTTCGCAAACAATGTTTGCTTAATACCCGCATAGCCATACTCCATTTCGTTAATGGCACTTTCTGTTTTCCAAAAATAGCCAATAAACACGCAGATGAGAAAGCCACCAACAGGCAATCCTATATTATTAAATATCAGGACGAAGTAATCGATAAGTGAAGGGAAGAACGAGATAAGCACGGATACGGCTAAAATACCAAGCCCGATATTTCGTGCGGCCTTTTTTCTTGTTATTTCAAATTCATCAATAGCATAAGCAACCGGCACCTCTAAAAGGGAAATGGTAGAGGTAAGGGCGGCCATACTTAAAAGAAGGAAAAAGGTAACTCCAAAAAATACGCCAACTGAACCCATGCTGTGAAATAGTGCCGGTAACACGTTAAATACAAGGGTGGTGCTATCAGCGAGCTGCCCATCAACAAATATTTCCACCCCATTTGCTTGAGCAAGATACATGGCTGGAATTATTAGGAGCCCTGCAAGAAATGCAATTCCAATATCTGCGAGCGTTACAAAAGCGGCAGCTTGGGGTATATTCTCCTTTTTGTTGAGATAAGAACCGTAGGTAATCATCGCTCCCATCCCCAAAGAAAGTGAGAAAAAGGCTTGCCCCATAGCTGCAAAAATCATGTCTGAATTTATTTTACTGAAATCGGGAAGCAAATATTCACGAATACCTTCGCCACTACCGGGCTGAAAGAGTACATATATAATCATGATTACCAAAATACCGATAAGCATGGGCATCATGGTTTTAGTTGCCCGCTCAATGCCATCACTAACGCCACCGGTAATAATTTTAATGGTTCCATACATAAAAGCAGATGCTACAATGGCATTTTTTATCCCAAATCCGGTATCAGTTAAAGCGTCGGCCATCCATCGCATACTGTGTGAAAATGAATCCCAGCCGATGGCTCCAAATATATTCTGAAGTACGTTTGAACCGGCAAAGAAGTAAAACACTTCTTCGAAGGCATAACCGAATGCCCAACCTGCAATTACGGTATAGAATGAGAGAATCATCACCCCGCAAATAACGCCCCAAAGGCCTACCAAAGGGAAGAATTTATTGCTACTAAGTGCTTTAAAAGCACCCACTGGGTTTTTCCCTGTACTTCTACCAATGGTGAGTTCTGCTACCATTACAGGGAAACCGATGAGGAATGAACAAACCAGGTAAATGATGAGAAAGGCAGCTCCACCGTTTGAAGCTACTTGAGTGGGGAATCCCCAAATGTTACCGAGTCCAACTGCGGACCCGGCTGCTGCAAGTACAAAGCCAAGTTTTGAATTCCATGAACCGCGTTCGGTGGTGGTTGTTCCAGCCAAGTGATTTCCTCCAAGGATAATTAATTATTAGTCAGCATAAAATATTTGAAGCATTACTCACACGCAACTTTCTTAACACAACTCCCGAGCTGGGGGATATCATCAGCGCTTCGTGCACGCTTTTGATAGTATGTAAACCTGCTTGAGATGAGTTAACTACCATTTCCCAATGTCCTTTAGGAAGTATGATTTCATGTTCATTTTCTAAATTGCCGTTCAATGATACAAAGTAATCGTACATATCACCCGAACTTTTTCCATCTATTGAGAATGTTAGATGCAGCGGATCGTGATATACTTTGAAATTAATTTCTTCCGGTTGCGCTTTTCGCAAGGCGGGTGATTTCAAGCGTAATTTAATTAATCCCTTATAATAATCGAATAACTCTTTATTGATCTCAATTTCATTGAAATTAAGCCAGTTGGTGCCATCATCTTTGTTGTAGGTGTCGCGATCCATTTTTCCTTTTTGGGAATCAATATTATGGGGATCGCGCACTATTTTTGAGCGGGCCCATTCCTGCCCTGCATGGAGCATGCTAATGCCTTGGGCTACCATCAAACTGAGCGCCGCAAGCTTAGCTATATCCGTTTCTTGCTTGCTTAAACAGGTGTTTTGGAGCGGGTGGGTAAATACTTTTTCTTTTTTGGAAGGATCAAGAGCAATGCGAATATAGTCTCCTAACGTATAGCCATCATGACTTTCAAGATAATTGACAGTGTGTCCGGAATGATTGAATAACCCATGTTCACTGCTTTTAAGCGTGCCACGTATCAAGTTTTCTAAGGCGTAACGGGTGGCGTTTGGCTTCATTTCTCCAAAAATAAACCCTTTTTCCTCCGTAGGATTGTAGCCTTTTAATCCATTTCTGAAACGATCATTCCAGGAAGCCCAATCGTGATCAGAGAATCCATCCGGTTTATAATCGCCGCCCCATGGCTCTGCAATTAAGATTACATTTGGATTTATTTTTCGGGCTTCTTCTTTGATAAGATCTATGGTTTCCCAGTCTATAATTCCTGCAAGATCGAACCGAAAGCCGTCTATATGATATTCTGTCATCCAGTGCTTGATGGACTCTACAATGAGCTCACGCGTATATTTTGCGTTGGTGTTGAGGTCGTTACCGGTCCAACTGTCATTTAAAAAATTTCCTTTCTCATCCAACCTAAAATAATGCGCTTTATCCGAATACTTGAGCGGATTCAAATCATAATGAGAAGCGTGGTTATACACCACATCCATAATAACTGCGATATCATTTTTATGAAGTGACCTTACCAGCTTTTTAAGCTCGGTTGCAGCTTTTTCCGGACTTCCACTTATAGTGTTGGGAGCGAGGTTTGCATCCGAAGCGTATATCGTTTCAGGAGCAAAAAAGAAGGAAGTCATATATCCCCAATAATTTCGTGCATAGGGATTCCAAGTATTCTTAATGCCTTCTTCCGTTTCAACATTGAAAGGAGGCTCAAAGTAGGCGAAATTTTGCAAGGGAAGGAATTCTACCGCATTTACACCCAATTTTTTGAGATGTTTGATGCCCCCGACTTCAGCCTCATTAAAATCATTATAAATGCCTTGAACATAAGTTTTAGCCGAAGAATGCGCGACCATATCTTTGATATGAGTTTCATAAATAACCAAATCACGAGGATCTTGAGGGGTTTTGAAATTATCGCCTAACCAATCAAAAATAGAGGGCGGGACGATTTTTGTTTTGGGAAATTGATGATAATGATTTCTTACCGTAACGTGCCGGCTGCGAGGATCTGCAATGGGAGTATTCGTGCCCATGAAAAAAGGATCGTCTGAAGGCCCGTTGATTTTATAAGCGTACCAGAGTCCGTAAAATTCATTCTGAATGATGGTTTCCCAGATTCCTTCCTCATTCTTTTCCAGCGGAAATTCGGTGCCGGTTTTATGCTCATATTTGGAGTAAATAATGAGCGTTACTGATTCTGCCTTATGCGCAAAAACCCGAAATATAGTTTTGCCATTTTGTGTGGTACAACCCAGCGGATATTGGCCCAATTCTGAGATGATGCAGTTTTGTAAGTCAGTAGATGTTTCCAAAGGCGTAATAAATCCTATAATTAACGGACGAAACTTATGCTCGATTTTGAATCGATATTCAAGAATTAACGGGCTTTCTATAAGCCATCATTTATATAGTTGGTATTGCCAAACCCTAAGTCCATCATAAGGATAGGGTAATTTCGGCATTCATTTTAAAGATTTCTGAGGATTTTGTTAACCCTTTATGTAATAGGACTTCCGGGTTCAGCTTTAGTTTCTACGAACATAAGGTTGCCTTCGGAATCTTCCGCCATGAGAATCATTCCTTTACTTTCTACGCCCATCAGTTTCTTGGGAGAAAGATTAGCCACTACGCTCACTTTTTGTCCTGAGAGGTTTTCTGGTTTAAAATGCTTAGCTATACCAGACACAATGGTTCTTTTTACTAACCCGATGTCCACAGTCATTTTAAGCAGTTTGTTCGATTTCTCAATCTTTTCTGCTGCTAAAATTTCACCGGCTCGGATATCCAGCTTCATGAAATCATTAAACTCGATGTTGTCTTTCAATTCGGGTACATCCGGGGTAGGATCCGCGGCTTTTGCTTTATCATGTAATTTCTGGATTTGTGCTTCTATGATATCGTCCTCAATTTTATCAAAAAGAATATTGCCTTGTACAACCGCAGTGCCGGGTTTTAGCATGGTGGAGGAAATATCATCCCAGCAAAAGCCATCATCAATACTAAATTGTGAACGCAGCTCTTTCATCTTATTTGGCAAAATAGGATCGAACAGGCAAGAAAGTGCCGCACTTATTTGCAAGCTCACATATAAAGTATTCCCACATTTAATAGGTTCAGATTTGCGTGTTTTCCAGGGCTCTGTTTCTGTAAAATATCGGTTCCCGATTCTCGCCAAATTCATGGTTTCTGAGATAGCTTCTTTAAATCGAAAAGATTCGTAGGCGTGCGTTACTTTTTCTTTCTGATCGTCGATGGCTTGCAACGTTTCTTTATCAAGATCGGAGGGTTCTATCAGCTCGGGTACTTTTCCTCCCGCATAATTTGTGGTGAAGGAGAGGGTGCGGTTAGTGAAATTACCTAAAACATCTGCCAATTCTGTGTTCACACGATTTTGAAAATCTTTCCAAGAAAAATCAGAATCTTTTGATTCCGGTAACGTCGTGCCTAATGCATAGCGGAGTAAATCTGGTGTAAACTCCTCTACTTCCAAATACTCATACAGCCAAACAGCCCAGCCTCGTGAGGTGGAAAGCTTTCTGCCTTCCAAATTCAAAAATTCATTCGCCGGCACATTTTTTGGAAGCACATAATTCCCATGCTCCATCAAAATAATAGGGAACATAATACAGTGGAATACAATGTTATCTTTTCCAATAAAATGGTAGAGTTCGGTGTTTTTATCTTGCCAAAATTCTTTCCAAAGCTGCGGTTTTCCCTGCTCTTGAGCCCACTCTTTAGTGGCAGAGATATAGCCGATGGGCGCATCAAACCACACATATAAAACCTTTCCCTTAGCCTCATCAAGAGGAACAGGTACGCCCCAGCTGAGATCGCGAGTGGCGGCTCGATCTTGCAAGCCATCATTCAGCCAGCTTTTAACCTGCCCCATTACATTGGGCTTCCAGTTTTCGCGTGTTTCAATCCATTGCTCAAATTTGGGTTGAGCATCGCCCAAAGGCATGTACCAGTGCTCGGTTTTTTTGAGTTCCGGCTTCTCTCCGGTTAAGGCACTTTTGGGGTTTATCAATTCAGTAGGCGATAGGGAAGTCCCACAATTTTCACACTGATCTCCGTATGCTTCTTCATACCCACATTTAGGACACGTCCCTTTTACATATCGGTCGGGCAGAAACATATCGGCTTTGGGGTCATAAAGCTGTTCTTCAGTTTTCTTTTTGAAGAAGCCTTTATCATAAAGTGTTGTAAAAAATTCCTGCGAAGTTTTATGATGCACTTTAGAGCTTGTTCGGCCATAGTAGTCGAAGGAAATGCCGAAATCTTCAAAAGCCTGCTTGTTCATTTGGTGATATCGGTCTACAATATCTTGAGGAGAAACTCCTTCTTTTTCAGCAGCAATAGTTATGGGTACGCCATGCTCATCAGAACCACAAATATAGGCTACATCAGCGTTGGTTCGACGTTTGTAACGCACATAAAAATCGGGAGTGAGATAGGCTCCGGCCAAATGTCCCAGATGAATGGGACCGTTTGCATAAGGAAGGGCAGAGGTAACAAGAATCTTTTTATTATCTGACATGAGTGAATTGAGTCTGTCTTTTATTTTTGAAGATAAGAAATGGCGGCTTTAATGTTTAAGGAGTACCATAAATAAATTAGATTTGAAGAAACCCTCGGTTTTAGAAAGTCTTCAACAATTTGGTTAGATATCAAAACTATTGAACAAATGATTTCCATCCTGTTTAAAATTCTCCTTAACTTTACCCCATGCTAATAACATTTGAAGGAATAGACGGAAGCGGGAAATCGACACAGATTTCCTTATTGAAAGAGCGATTGCTTAAAGATGGCCACAGGGTAGAAGTTTTCCGAGAGCCGGGGGGCACCGATGTATCAGAAATGATACGCGGCATGCTGTTGAACCCCGAGCTGGAGATTGATGCTGTGACTGAGCTGTTACTTTTTTCATCGGCCCGCTCTCAATTAGTGGCTGAAAAACTGAAGCCGTTATTAAAGGAAGATGTGATCGTAATTCTGGATCGGTTTTACGACTCTACTACTGCTTATCAGGGATTTGGCCGAAAGAGTCTTCCTTTGAATCAGATTCATCAAATTAATGAAGTGGCTACTCACGGACTAAAACCTGATTTAACCTTTTACCTCCGGTTGACCCAAGAAGAAGCAGTTAATCGCACACGCCATTTCGAAAAAGATCGAATGGAACGCTCAGGAGATACTTTTTTTCAGCGTGTATTTGCAGGATTTGAAGAATTGGCAAGAACAGAAGGGCGCTTTAGAACCATTGAAGCAGCTCAGGATAAAGAATCTATTCACGAAGAAATTTATGAGACTCTGCAATCTACCCTTTGATTATTTCTGATTGCTTGGTTTAACACTCTTTAAGCGCTTAAGGGACTTAAATAGGGGTAAGGAATTATAATTCTTTACCTAATTTTGATTATTTATCCGTGATAGTCGTTGAGGCTTAATCATTTTATCCGTAAATTTGGAACAATCTGGATGAATCCTGCCTTTTTCCATTACAGCCAGTTCATCAAAAGGATACAATTCTAACGATCATAACTACGAAGAATTAAATTATGGCGCACGACAGAATCGAAATTGATTTACCTCTTGCCAAAGTATATGAACTCCTAAGCAACCCTGTAGAATTTCCGAAGTTCTTGGATCGCATAGATAAAGTTGAGAGAGTTAACTCTCAAACTTTTGAGTATAAGACTAAGATTGGAGGAGAAGATTACCAATGGACGACAAACCTTATCGATAATCTTCGAAATACCCGTTTTGCATGGATTACCATTAATGGTAATTTAAACCAAACTGGAACCATTCGTTTTACCCCGCTTGATAACGGCGAACGTACTCGTGTTGAGTTTTCTTTAGATTACCGCACGTTTTTCGGTGATCCGGAAGAAGAGTTAGCTTCTTTCATTGAAGAATCACCTGCTCAAATAGCTAAAGATCTTAAAAAATTCAAAGAATTAGCTGAAGGTGGAACATTCAAAGATGCACCTCTCGAGCCTAAGGAAGAATCGGAAGAAGAAGTTACTGCTTAAGGTTTTTCTTACTTTATTTATATTTTATAATGTGCATCCCATAGGTGCGCATTTTTTTTATCCTTATATAAATTCGTATGGAATTTTCTGAATTTTTAACATCTGAATGGAACCGCCAACCGCATTATTTATTGATTGGAAGCCCAATCAGCCACAGTGTTTCTCCGCTGATGCACAATACGGCTTTGGAGCATCATTCTATTTCAGCTTCTTACCAAGCTATTTCGGTCAAGAATAGTGGCATTCCCTCCCTTATTGCTCACTTCAATAAGCCGGAATTTTTGGGAGCGAATATCACCATTCCTTATAAAGAAACGCTATTTGATGCGATGGATAGCTTGGGTGCCGAAGCCACTCAAATTGGCGCTATAAATACCATCGTTAAAAAGGATGGAAAAATTATAGGCGAAAACACTGATGCCTATGGCTTTCAGGTTCCTCTCGAAGAATATAAAGATGAATTAGAGGGCGGGCGAGCTATTATATTCGGTACAGGAGGAGCTACTAAAGCCATCACTTTTGCGCTAAAAGAAATGGGAATTGAAGAGGTTATTATGGTTTCACGACGGCCGGGACAGTATGCTACCGAAGACGGAATAACTATGTGCGATTATGATAACTGGACGGCTTATGTTGAGGATGCTTCTATCATTATTAATGCAACACCTTTGGGAATGGTACCCAATACCGATGCATCTCCGGTTCAAAATAACCAAACTAAATTACTGGCAGGTAAAATTTGCTATGATGTGGTGTACAATCCACACGAAACCAAGTTTCTAAAACAAGCAGAATTGGCAAACGGTATCCCAATTGGTGGTTTGGATATGCTGATTTACCAAGGTGCACGCTCCTTTACGCTGTGGACCGGTAAAGAATTTCCTTTAGGTTTGATAAAAATGAAGTTGGATAATGTCTTTCCCCATTGATTTAATACGCCCAGATAATCTCAATAATGAATTTATTTCGAGTTGGTTTACGCTCCGAAATCAAGAACATATTAACCCCGATAAGTTAATTCCGGGCTTAAACCTTGGTCTGAATACTGATGAAGCCGCTTCTGTAGTTTTAAACAATAGAAAGGTATTAACTCGGCAAATTGGCATTGGAGCATCCGAAATAGCTTATGCAGACCAGGTACATGAAACGGAGGTGAAGGTTGTACATCAAGCGGGGATTTATGATGAAACTGATGGATTGGTTACGGTTGTAAATGGAATAGCGTTAGCCATTCAGGTAGCCGATTGTGCCTGTGTGCTTTTGGGAGATGCTAAAAATAAAGTAATTGGTGCAGCTCATGCCGGTTGGAGGAGCGCAGCATATGGTATCTTACCACATACAATCAAAAAAATGAAGCTGCTTGGTGCTCGAGAGGAATATATCCATGCGTTTGTAAGCCCGTGCATTTCGCTCGACAATTTTGAAGTAGGAGATGAAGTGGCTGCTCAATTTCCGGATGAATTTGTACATCGAGCAAATTTTGCCAAATTTCATGTAGATTTAAAGGGGTTTATCAAATCTCAGCTTATTGATGAAGGGATTGAAGCCGGGCATATTCTCGTTGATAATCACTGTACCATAGAT
>JBDNFJ010000215.1:0-2709 GCA_041689895.1 Gracilimonas sp.
CAACTGGATGGAGCCGAAATTGATGGCCGTTCTGTAAAGGTAAACGAAGCTAAGCCTCGTGAAGATCGTCCAAGAAATGACAGAGGCGGTAATAACCGTCACTAATCGTTTTTTGGTACTATGAACTTAAAGCCTTCCCTATACGGAAGGCTTTTTTTATTTCATTATTTTTGATCATCTAAAGTAACTTTAACAATTCTTTCCAGTAGAAGCTAAGAGATAAATATCCACCATTAATAGGAGCTCATACTATGATTATGACCACTACGAACCGTTTAGAAGGAAAAGAAGTGCAAAAATATCTGGGTATTGTAACCGGAGAGGCTATTTTGGGAGCCAATATATTTAAGGACTTTCTTGCCGGTATCCGAGATGTTGTAGGCGGCCGTGCCGGAGCTTACGAAAAGGAATTACAGTCCGCTCGCAAAATTGCTTTTGGGGAAATGGAAACCAAGGCAAATAGCGTAGGTGCAACAGCCATTATCGGAATTGATATAGACTACGAAACCATCGGCGCAAGCGGTAGCATGCTCATGGTTAGCGTTTGTGGTACGGCCGTTTTGGCTAAATAAAAGAAAATACAGAGGCAGATCAGATACGCCCCTGCTTTTTACCCAAACATATCTTTCATTTTAGAAAAGAAATTTTTCTCGCTTCCGTCTAGATCTTTAGGAACTATGTTATTTAGTGCAATTACTTTTAACCCTCAAAATGATTGTAGTTAAATTTTGATTTAGGTTTTTTTTTGCATTATGTAACTAATTCTTAATGATAGATAAAGGAGATATAGTATGATAAAGCAAAATATATTGAAGCTTACTACATTAGTAGGCGTTATACTGTTTACACTTGGTATCATGATGAACAACTCATCAACTGCCACTGCAAACTCAGAAAAAGGAATTAATAACCCTAGTTGTAACGGAAGCGGCATACAATGCGTAAGTCATATACCCGGATGGTTACCTTAGTGATTATTGATTTTTACCATGTAAAATAATTTCAACTCAAATTAAATGCGGAAGTGGTATTTAGCTTCCGCTTTTTTCCTTAAAACGTATATGACAAAAAAGATAATAATACCAGTACTGCTTATAGTATTATTTATACTGATTATAGTTTTTACAATGATAAGAAAAAACAAAGTAACCGACTTAGAATCAGCCTATCTCATATCTCCTACTGCTCAAGAAATTAAAAAAAGAATATGGAAAGATATCAAATTCAATAAGGTAGGTGAATCCGATGAGTTTATTACCTCTCTACATATGCTTTTTGGGGGAAATAAAAACATTTACGTAGCAGATAATAATCACAAAATAATAAGAATATTTAACTTAAAAGCCATTATGATAGGTTCTATTGGTGAGGGGGAAGGACGTGGACCTAAAGAATTTTCAATAATTATTGATGTTTTAGCGGACCAAATGGATAGAATTTGGATAATGGATGGTCAAAATAACAGAGCAACTATCTATGACACTAAAAAGAATGAGATATCAAATATTATTGATTTTCCTTTTGTTTTCAGTAAAGTTATCCCAATTGATGATAGCAAATATTGGGTTCAAAAAAGATTTAACAACCAAATTGAAAAATATAGTATATCCGGGCAGCATATTGGAAATTTAAAGCCTATCGTTGACGATCCAGCTCTTTGGTCATTTGTTTTAGAAAATTATTCGGTACAAGCCCCTGATGGTAGTATAATTCAGGCTCAATATCATACAAACATGTTTATTAAATATTCGGCAGAAGGGGAATTAATCTACTTTAGAAAACCGATACACTTTTTAGGCTTGCCAAGTATTGACCCCTATTATGCAAATGAAGTTGGAAATATGAATACCGTTGACTTTTCTTCTTGGAAACAAATTACGAAAAGCCCACAGGTGGTAGATACAACAATACAACTTTTTATTCATCAGAAAATTGACGAGAATGATAATTGGAAACAAGGTTTTATCGACGTTTATAATCTTAGCAACGGAAAATATCTGTATAGTTATGAATTACCCGAAAGATTAGAATCTATAGCAGTATCAGAAGGCTTTCTTGCGGGGATTTCAGAAGAACTTGGCAAGCTAATTGTTTGGAGTTTAAAATAGTCTTGGAAAAATACAGACACAATTTACTCTGGGAAAATGGGCCAAGGCTACTGGCAATTCTATTTTTTTCATTCTCAATACTTAAAAATCTATTCAGTCCTTCCACATTTTACATTATCATCGGGTCGTTGAATTTTAATATTTATGCTCCAGAAATATTATTGAGTAGCATTATAATGTTGAAAATAATTTTGATGATTTTATTAATTTTTAGACCAAAATCAGGCCTTTTGTATAGTGCATTTTTTTTAGGACTTCAAATTCTGCTAATTGGAATTCTAAATATACTCGGTATTAAAGAACTTTGTAGTAATCAAGAATTAATCACCCAAGAATTAGGAATGTCAAAAATTCTTATTAATACAGGAGCTTCCATTCTATTACTAACTTCTTATTGGTCTAAAACAAGCATTAGCCATAGCAGGTAGAAATGTATTTGGGCCTTTTATAATTAATCTCCTACCCAAACATATCTTTCATTTTAGAAAAGAAATTTTTCTCGCTTCCGTCGGCATTAGAAGCATCGAAATGCTCCGAGCTCTTGAACGATTCCACCTTTTTCTTTTCCGCATCTGATAGGGTTTCAGGCATATATACGTTC
>JBDNFJ010000216.1:0-14137 GCA_041689895.1 Gracilimonas sp.
ACGCACGGAGTAAGAACCGTTCTTAAGATCCCCTGAACCATCAGCACGGTTAAGGGCATCTTCCAGAAACCAGCTTCCAGTCTCAAAGGCTACAGTGCCGCCAGCGTACCCAAATTTATCGGCAGATTCAAAGTCCTCAAACAATTGTGCTTGAAGTGGGCTAATAGTTATTAGAAGGGCAAAAAGGGTATAAAAAAGATATTGGATTTTCTTCATGAAAATAGGCTGTGGTTATGATTTATTCTTCTCAAGTATAGGACTTTTATTAATCGAGTGCATATCTAAAGCTATTTAAATACGTAAATAGGACAAGTCTTCAGAAACCAAGGGTTTTGTTCAAAATCTCCAATCGATTATCATCCATATCTTTGCAAAACACGCATACTCTGAATTAGAATCTCCCCTCAATACCTATAAGAATTTTTACGTTTACCCTATTGCAGTCCGCGTATTCTTATAATAGATTGTAAATCATGGCAAAGCATAAGATTCGCACCGCTGGTTCATTCTTTATGATCGCTCTTATCGGCGCGAGCCTGGCCATATTTACGCTACACTCTCATTATACTATTCAGTGGCATCAAGCCGATCACTCCAACCAAACAGAAAATGCTCTTACGGTAGATTCGGCTGTTTACCCTATTTGTGCTTATATCTTTAAGCCATCTTTTGTTACTGTTTTCAGTTCAGAGATTGGCTTTCACGTAATGGAACTGATAGAAGCTCCCACTGAAATCAACTTATTTGATGCGTACATAGCTCCCTCTCATGGGCGCTCCCCTCCTTCCATCGGCTAATATCCATTTCTTATTTAACGAAATACCCAATCCCGCTATGGGTGTATTCACTATTTAACATCATCCAAATGGTATTACCCTTATTCAATCATGAAAAAGATATTCTATCTGTTATTTACGATCATCATTAATGTGATATATGCTGGCATTTTTAGTCCTCAAGTACATGCCCAGCAAGACTCCTCGGCCGTAGCTGATTCTCTTCTTTTGTTAGAAATTCAACAGCAAATGCAGGAATCTGAAGCCTCCCAATCTTCTTCTCAAACTACTAAAAGCAAGCCTCAGATGAGCTCTGTTCGGGCCACGTCCGCCAATACCAATCCGAAAATAAGCGTGATTGGAGATTTCAGAAGCATGTACACTTCCGAAGGAGATCGCAATTTTGACGCTTTTGTACATGGAGTTGAAATAAACTTAAGCTCCTTTATTGACCCGTATGCCCGGGCAGATTTTATTCCGGTATTTGAAGGGGAGCATGGCGAGTTAAAGGCCGAGATAGAAGAAGCATACCTCACCACACTCTCGCTGCCCTATAGCCTACAGTTGAAGGTCGGTAAATTTCGACAAACCTTTGGCAAAATCAATCGTGTTCACCAACATGCTCTGCCAGTCATAAATGCGCCCATTGCCTTTCAAAACTTTATGGGTGAAGCCTTGAACGACCAAGGATTCTCGTTAAGCTGGCTGATTCCAAACCCACATTTCTATCAGGAATTAGTGGTTGAGCTAACACGCGGCCCCGAAGAGCATCCGGTATTTACAACCAGCACCCGAAATATTCCTCTAAAATTAACTCATTTAAAAAACTTCTGGGATCTAACCGATAATGCGACATTGGAGTTTGGTATGAGCGCAGCTTTTGGAGCCAACCAATTTGGCCATACCTCAAAACTGGGTGGATTAAATCTAACCTACAAATGGAAACCAATTCGCTACAACCGGTACAAATCATTTGAAATTCAATCCGAGCTTTTCGTAAGCGACCAAGATCTTGGAGCCGGAACTGATGATATTCGATCATGGGGTATGTACACGTGGTTGCAATATCAATTAGGCCAGCGGTGGTTTTTGGCGGGAGTTTATAGCTATTCTGAGCTTCCTACCGATAATACATTCACCGAAGAATCGCTCTCGGCAACGGTTGGATGGTATGCCACCGAGTTTCAAAAAATAGAATTTGGCCCTCAAATATTATCCGATAATGGACTATTTAATGCTCCTGTATTTTCAGGTTTTCTTCGATGGATATTCGTCATCGGCTCCCATGGTGCACATCAATATTAATTTTAACAACTATTTGGCATAATCATGAAAATATCTCGCTCGTTTTTACTTCTGTTGCTGATGCTTACTTTTGGCCATCAAGCAATGGCACAAATTAAAATTGTAACCTCTTTGCCTGATCTAGAAAGTATCGCTGAGTATGTGGGAGGAGACAAGGTTGATGCCTTCTCCATAGCCAAAGGCTACCAAAATCCACATTTCGTTGACCCAAAACCCAGCTACATCATCAAGCTTACCCGAGCCGATATGTTTATTACCGTTGGGTTGGATCTTGAATTAGGGTGGTCTCCACAGCTTTTGCAAAGTAGCCGGAACTCAAAAATTCAAAAAGGGAATCCCGGCTATGTCGATGCTTCCGAAAATATACCTTTGCTTCAAGTACCCACGTCAACCAGCCGCGAAGAAGGTGATATCCACATTTATGGAAATCCACACTATTGGTTAGATCCGGGAAGAGGAAAAATTATTGCACAAACCATTTACGATCATTTAGTTGCCATATCCCCAAAAGACGAAGCCTACTTCACTAAAAACCTTCAAGCTTTCAATGATAAGATGGATGCCAAAATGATGGAGTGGAAAAAAGAGATGGCTGCCTACAAGGGTACCGACATCATTGCCTACCATAACGAGTGGGTATATTTTGAAACAGCTTTTGGATTACATGTGGTCGATTTCTTGGAGCCAAAACCTGGAATTCCACCAACGCCTTCGCAACTGGTTAAAATCATCAAGGAAGTGAAAAGCCAAGATATAAAGGTAATTATTAACTCTCCATATTTCAGTAATTCTTCACCCGAGGTAGTTGCCCGAAATACCAATGCTGAGATTGTCCAATTATCAACCATGACCGGCGGCTACAAACCCATCAGAGACTACTTCGACTTGTTCGACTTCAACATTAGCCAGATGACAAAAGCATTAGCTAATTAATTGGGTTAACACAGAATTAAATCATCTAAAAAAGGATCCATATGTTTGAAATGTTTAGCCTAAACTTCATGCTGCTCGCGTTTTTGGTCGCAGTTATAACCGGACTTTTTCTGTCTTACATGGGCGTTCATGTAGTAGGCCGCGGAATTGTGTTTGTTGATCTGGCACTCGGCCAAATTTCCTCTCTTGGCGTAGCCATCGCTGTTTATCTTGATACGGGAAGTACCTGGATACCTATTGCTACAACTATGGTAGGTGCTTTTCTACTTTCTCTCATCAAAATTAAAGACAAGCGGCTTAAACAAGAAGCCATTATTGGTATAATTTATGCCGTTGCTTCTGCCGCCACGGTATTATTGATTTCAAAATCTCCACATGGCGATTCAGGTATTCAAGAAGTGCTTTTTGGAAATATTTTGGCTGTAAGCTGGAAGCAACTCACCACCATCGGTATCGCATTTGCTGTTCTTGCTCTAATTCAAATTATCTTCCGAAAACAATTTTTCAATCTTACTAAACTTTTTGAAGAAAAACGCGGTCACGAGATCGGAATCTTCAATATTTGGAACTTCCTTTTCTACATCTCTATTGGATTAGCAATCGTATTTGCTGTAGAAGTAGGAGGTGTAATTCCAGTTTTTGCATACCTCATTATCCCAAGCGTCTCGGGCATGATGTTGGCTAAAAAGAACTCCATTGTTATTATTTTAGCCATGGCTATTAGTTTGTTAGGAGCCTTCTTTGGGCTGAATATGTCGTTCCATTACGACTTCCCCGCCGGCTCATCCATTGTTGCCGTTCTTGGGATAATCTTCCTCTTGGTTTCAGTGTACAGCATTTTTAAAAACCTGAGAGCTAAAAAACTAAAGGAATCTGAGGCTTCATAAGAATAGGCACAGTAGCGATGTTTGAACCATCGTTACTGTATTTTAAAAAGTTCTTAATTATCGCAAACCATTTGGAAGACCTTTACAAATTCGGCTTACGGCATCATGGCTGTGCAAGCTTTCCATGTGTACGCAACGCACAACAAAATCACGAATGCTATTATAGCTATCCAGCTCATCGTACAATAGGCGAGCTGCGTCTTCCACAAACTTCTGGAATGCGCCATTCATTTCTGCGAATGCTTGTTCGTCTTCTCTTTTCACCATTACCTGCATTTCTGTTTTTAACGCACTCCGACAAACTTGAACTAAATCTTCCACAAAAAATTCATCCTTCAACGCAACCGTTATGTGTGCAACACTGCGCTGACTATGTGGAATAGCCACTAAACCTCGCGTTTCTCGGGCATGTTCGGCTAATTCGTACGAACAAGGACAGGCGCTGCTATACTCAAAACTAAGGTGCATGTACTTCTGAAATTGATCATAATTATCCAAATGTCCTTCAAATGATACTTTATAATACTGGTAGCCTTTAAGTCCCGATCTTAGGCTATCCTTCAGCAGTGGATAGTTGAAAGAAATTCGTAAAAATGATTCCTGACTTTCTAAGTCTTCTTTAAACGCTTTCAGGATTTCTTCCAAACGATCGAGTTGAAATACCCTTTCCTTAAATTTATAAAAGGTGCGCATGATTCGACTCATGTTAATCCCCTTCTTATCCATTTCGAGGCTAACATAGCCATCTATGGATGCCTCAAGCGTAATGGGTTCACCTTCTCTCCTTCTGAATTTTAAGGGGAGTATGAAATTAGAAATTCCCACTTGTTGAACAGGAACATTGGCTCCTTCAATCAAAGATGCCGGACCATTCTGAATATCCGGCAAAGATGCTTTGTATTCATCGGTTACGGTAAATGTAGGGTTGTAAAATCGTTGAACTTCGTTTGGAATCATGTTTATGCCTCTAAAATGAATACCCTGTTAAATATCTTGATAAGGACAATATTCAGCACTATTCCGCTCGGTCTCAAAAAGCTTAACCTTATATAATTTTCCATTTTTAGTGCAAGCTTTTTCTACGTCAGCTTGAAGCTGCTCATAAAAAGCTCGTACTAAATTTTCGGTAGTTGGAATGATACCCGTTAAAAAGGGTACATCCAGGTTAAGATTTCGATGATCACACGGATCAAGTACTTTCTCCTTGATGAGCGCCTTCAAGCGACTTAAATCAATTACAAATCCGGTTTCAGGATTCGGCTCACCTGCCACAGTAACTTCGATGATGTAGTTATGACCATGCCAATTTGGGAGATTACATTTCCCAAAGGTTTGCTTGTTCCATTCCAAACTTTTATCAGGATTATGAAGTCGGTGAGCCGCGTTAAAATGTGCTCTGCGTGTTATAAATATCAAGGTAGAGGGTTATAAAGTTATTGTTTGATATATAGATTAACAGTTAAAAATTCTAAACAGTTCTACGAATCATAACAATTATTTCTTTCTCATACATTAAACGGAGGGAGCGTTTTTTCTTTCTGTTCTTGATTAGTTTAAAAGTCTAATACTTCAAATAATAGGAAACCTATCGTTTATTTTAGGTATTAATTCGAACAGCGTACCATTAATATATGAGCTACAATGGTCGATTCTCACGTATGCTATGTATTGGAACCCACCCAATCTGTGATGCCAACCTGAGTGTTGGCATCCGAAGTTCGTTAAAGCCCTTTTTTAGGCTTCTTTGTTATCGCTCTCTTCCTGTTCTGAAGATTCAACATTCTCCATTTCAGATTCTGAAGTAGAAGCTTTCTTTGCTTCATCTTCCGACTCTTTTCCTTCCACATTATCCTCTTCAGAAATGATTTCAGCATCTTCCGATACTCCATTTTGAGCAATATCTGAGGCCGGCTCAAAAATACCTTCCGGATATTTACCATGAGGGCGATCTCCTAAAAGATCCCGCAGTGCATGATGATCCAGCACTTCTTTCTCAAGCAATGTTTCAGCCAGCTTTTCTAACTCGCCTCTATGTTTCTTTAGCAAAGCGATGGTGCGCTCATGGTTTTTATCAATAATATTACGAACAGCTTTATCAATATGCTCGCTGGTCACTTCAGAATATTTTTTATTAAACCCATAGCTATTTTCAGGGTTTTGGGAATCTTTAAGAGAAATATATCCCAGCTCTTCACTCATACCGTATTCTGCAACCATGGCATAAGCCATCGTAGTAATACGTTCAAGATCGTTTTGAGCACCCGTTGAAATGCGTCCAAATATAACCTCTTCAGCTACACGACCACCTAATAATGCACAAATTTTATCATCCAATTCTTCCGTGGTCATCAAAAATCGATCTTCAAGCGGAGTCTGCAGCGTATAACCTAAAGCGGCTAATCCACGAGGCACAATGCTCACTTTTAAAACGGGATCCGTATGCTCCAAGAACCAGCCAACCACTGCATGTCCCGCCTCATGATAGGCCACTATCTTACGTTCATCCGGGCTAATCAATTTATTCTTACGTTCCAAGCCGGCAACCACTTTCTCAATGGAATCTTGGAAGTCTTCCATTTCAATACTGTTTTTCTCTTTCCGAGCCCCCAATAGTGCCGCTTCGTTACACAGATTAGCAAGATCTGCGCCGGCGAATCCGGGAGTCTGAGAAGCCAATACTCTCAAGTCAATATTATTAGAAAGCTTCAATTTTTTGGTGTGAACGCGGAGAATCTCTACCCGGCCATTTAAATCAGGCTTATCAATCATAATCTGACGATCAAAACGTCCCGGCCGTAACAAAGCGGAATCCAAAATATCTGGACGGTTTGTTGCCGCCATCAGAATCACCCCTTTGTCTGAGTTGAACCCATCCATCTCGCTTAAAAGCTGATTTAAGGTGTTTTCCCGCTCATCATTAGAGCTCATGGCCATACCACGACCACGAGTTCGGCCAATGGAATCAATTTCATCAATAAAAATAATACACGGGGCTTTCTCTTTCGCTTGTTTAAACAAATCTCTTACCCGAGCAGCTCCCACTCCAACAAACATTTCTACAAAGTCAGAACCGCTTAAACTAAAGAATGGTACGCTTGCTTCGCCGGCTGTCGCTTTGGCCAGCAATGTTTTACCAGTTCCCGGAGGTCCAACTAATAGAACCCCTTTAGGTAACACCCCACCAAGCTTGGTAAATTTCTGTGGATTACTAAGAAACTCAACAACCTCCTCAACCTCCGCCTTCGCCTCTTGGAGACCGGCAACATCTTCAAAAGTAACTTTGGTTTCTTTTTGCTGATCATACAGCGTGGCTTTGTTCTTCCCAATATTCAACACCTGTTGACCTGGGTTCATTTTTCGGAAAATGAAGACCCACACAACAACCAATAATGCAATAGGGATCAGCCATACAAAAATTCCACTAAACCAATCTTCTTCAATTCGCACATCATACTCTACCGAATTGGCATCCAATACTGGACGAATATCATCTCCTCTGAGCATAGTGGTTCTAAACTTATCATACTGCTCGTCTCCACCCGTGCTAAATAATCCATTATTCTCTTTTGTAGCGGGTTTACTCACAATACCGTCAGAAACGGCTTTCTCTGAGTATTTTCCGGTTACATTCACTCCATTCGTAATGGTGATTTCCGTTACATACCCTTGGCCTACATAATCCAGGAATTCACTGTATTTAATTCGATTGCCTTGATCTGGGGAGAAAAACAAAACCTGAGCAATAAGCAATACAAGGAATAAAACAAAAATACTCCACGTGGGAAACTTAGGACCACTCCCACCCTTTTTTCCGTTTGGTTTAATAGTTTTCTTTTGCTTCTGATTTTTTTGCGCCATTAAAACGTGCTTATAAAATTATCTTAGACTTTAATATAATGAACCTTTCACTCAGATGAGTTTATGTGGTCAAATATATTTGTATTGGAACTACCTATTGGCAATAAACGTGCCATGTATTATTCTATGACAAATCATCAAATGAAATTACATCTCCTTCAGCCGTCTGCATTTGCATGCCTTCCTCTTTCTCAACCATTCGTCCTATTACCACGAAATCATTAAAGTGTTTCACCAGTTTTTCAACTTGATTTTCAGGGAGGGTAAACATTAATTCTAAATCTTCGCCACCAAATAATGCGTATCTATCTACGTCCTCTTCCATTTCGTCTGCCACATGCCGAGTTTCAATGGCTATCGGTAAAGCGGCCTGATAAATATAGGCTCCAAGACCGGAAGCATCTGACAATGAACTGATTTCGCTGACCAATCCTTTGGTTACGTCAATCATAGAGGTTGGCACCATTTGATGCTTTTTCAATGCCTCGATTAGGTCTTTACGAGCTTCAGGTACCAGTTGCCTCTTAACCACAAACTGATAATCATCCAGTTCGGGTTGAATGGATTCATCCCCATGCTCCTCCCAATATTTCTTTTCTCTCATCAAAATGCGCAGCCCAGCCAAAGCTCCTCCCACATCACCGGTTACGCAAATAGCATCTCCTATGTGGGCCCCTTTTCGATAAGTGATGGCATCTTTTTCAACCTTGCCATATAGGCTTACAGAAACTACCAGATTGGCATGATTGGCTTTCAGGTCTCCACCTACTATTTCCACTTCATGTATTTTACCGGCAGCATATAAACCTTTATAAAGATCTGTAATCATCTCAACCGACATTCGGTTCGGCACCGCGAGATTCACCATTATGGCATCGGGAGTTCCATTCATAGCATATATATCACTTACCCCGGCCGATAAAATCTTATAGCCCAAATGATGAAAGGGCGTATAGGTAAGATCAAAATCTACGCCTTCTACATAGGTATCACTGGTTAGTAAGGTTAAAGAATTGTTTTCCTCTTTAATTACGGCTGCATCGTCGCCAATAGATTGAATGACTTTATCACTTTTAAAGGCATCGAAATTGGTAATTTTATCGAGGAGTGCTTTACTACCAATACTTTGAATAGTTTGGAAAGAATCTGACATAGCCCACACTTGGAATTAATATAAAAAAAGGCACCTGCATCGATCGACACAGTTGCCTTTTTTCTTGAAAATTATACTTATGGCTCTCTGCGAGTCGAGTAGTTTATCCTGAAGGTACTTGCTTTCTTCAGTTCTTCCTGAACATCGGTTAACAGACCAAATTCAGAATTCTCGTCAACACGCAAGGATACAATCAGTTTTGGCTGCTCTTTAAGTTTATCATACATCAGCGTTCTAATGGCGCCCATGTCTTCAACAATGGCGTCATCAATCTGAATCTTATCCTCGCCAAATTTATTACCAGGAAGACGTTCAGGGCCAATGTAAACATAAGAAAGAAGGCGTTTTTGCTCTATTTTCTCAATGTTTCTTGCTTGTGTTAAATTCACTCGAACCTTTAGCGTTACTTCCCGCAACACAGTGGTTACCATAAAGAAAAATAGCAACATAAATACTACATCAGGCATAGCTGAAGTAGGTATTTCCTGCTTACTATTGGCTTGTTTCTTCTTAAAATGTGCCATGATTATTTATCAGGTTCTGCTATTGATATTTTCTTTGGATACATACTCTTAATCTGCTTCTGTTGGGCGCTTTCGCTAGTTAGCGAACTATATAGAACTCCATAATTAGCCCTGGAAGCTTCATTCCTAAGATCTATATAGGCACCCATTACTTCATCCAACATATCCACATAAATACGATATGGAGTTTCGCGTTGTGTTTTAATAGACACAATAGCCAACTCTGGATTTTCAGCTAAATCAGGATTTTTAGTCGGATTCTTAATGAACTCGATTATATGATCCTTTACTTCATTTAGCTGATAAGGCTCATCATCCATCAATACTCTACCTTCTGAATTCACAAGGATTTTCATCAGGTTTCTCTCCTTAATGGGAGGAGGATCTACATCTTTTTCTAAAGGAGGTGGAAGCACCAATCCAATTCCAGTATCTACGTTAATAGTTGTAGTTACCAAGAAAAATATAAGTAAGAGGAACGCAATATCGGCCATGGACGAGCCATTGATCTCAGCGCTTTCTCTTTTTCGTTTTTTAAGTAACATGCTAATTCCTAATTACTAAAACTTAAATGTTCCGCGAAGGCCCGTAACGAGAATCGCGGCAACCATAACAGCCATCATAATTGTTGCGGTTAGTACCCCTGCCTTGGCGAAATCACCCACCACGGCAAAAGAAATACCAAACACAATAAAAGGCACAGCCATCATACCCATTTTCTTTAAATCTTGATTGCCTATAGCCAAGCTTCGGATACCTGCACCAATCATGGTGACTATACCAAGTGCTACCAGACCTAAAGCGAGACCTACACTAATTGTAACCATTTTTATATCCTTTTAATTTTTGGGATTCTAATTAGGCTTCTGCATCTGTAGGAGGAATAAGATCTTTTCCTTCATTCAGCATTATAATGGAGTCGATCAAAGTGATTGAGCTTTCTTCCATTTCAGCTATCAGGCGATCAATTTTGGTTACACAATAGTTGTATCCAATTTGTAGAATAATACCTGCTATCAAGCCACCGGCTGTGGTTAAAAGAGCTATTTTAATACCACCAGCCACAATACTTGGAGAAATATCAGCCGCAGCTTCAATATCATCGAAGGCAGCGATCATTCCTACTACCGTTCCAAGGAATCCAAAGAGTGGAGCAATTGCGATAAATAATGACAACCATACAAGTCCACGCTCGAGAAAACTCATCTCGATAGAGCCGTAGGCCGAGATTGCTTTTTCAGCAGCCTCAATACCTTCATGAGCACGCATTAAGCCAGCTTGGAAAACGGATGCTACCGGTCCCCGAGTCTGAGCACAAAGTTCTTCAGCGGCTTCGATACCACCATCCTGAAGAGCTTCTTGTACGTTTACAATGAATTTACGCGTATTTATATCTGCAAGATTTAACGTTATAATCCTTTCAAGGAAAATAGCTAACCCGAGAATCAACGTAACCAATACAGGCCACATCCATCCACTTTCATTTCCTTCGTTAAATTTTGCGACTATAACATTGAAAAACCCTTCGTCAGCAGGGGCTTGTAAAAGAAAAAGAGCAATCGACGATATCATGTCTACTCCACTAATAGTTTAATTGTTAAAGGCTAAGAATAATGAAGCGAAAGAATAGTTTATTTTATTCTAAATGTCAAAGTAACATCTGCATAAAAGTTCTTTTTTATGAACTCCCATGCACTTTTCGCCACACCTCAATAAGGTACGTAGAATTAAGGACTTTTTTCAAAAAGTTGCGCTCATAACTAATTTTATAGTATGAATACTTGGCCGATTGGTCACAGTTCTTCCATCATAATTAAAACTTATGCGAATTAAACTACTTGCTCGGTAACTACTATTGAGCGACCAAATTAAATTAGTCCCCTCCCCTGTGCCTTCAGTAAGTTCATAATTTCCGTAAGAAGTTGAATTTCCAGTGACTTGAGTTCTACGCATTTCTATCCTGAAATTGGTTTGTAGCTTCTTCCACAAATACATTCGATGCGTAGTTGAAATTTTTAAAAGGCCTGCTGTTACCTCTTGAATCGGGAAGCGATCTTCTTTATAAACCAATGAAATTTCTGCCCCAGCATTCCACGAACGATTTATGGTACCATTGATTCCGGGTGTCAATCTGAGCGTTTTAATATCAAAATTTCGGTTAGCAAGCCGGCTACTTTCACTTTTGTTGATGCCAGTTTGTGCGTCAAACGAAATTCTTGTGCGTTCGGAAAGCTCATAAGAAGAATTTAAATTTGCGAGATTTGTATAATTTTCTATCGATTCGGTACTCCTTCGGTTCAAGCTCCGACTTTGTAAATACCCAATTCTTAGTTCTGTTTTATTCACGCCTCCCAAAAGATCCAGTTCCTGCTCCCAAAGTAATCGCCCTTTTATAGTTGTAGAATCATTCCGAAAGGTGCGCACCTTTAATAAATATACCTCCCGAATATCTTGAGTTGTTGAGTTTTCGGAAATATCAATCCGAGAACGTAACGAAATGCCTGAGAGCCAGCTATCAGCTAAAATGAATGGCTTTAATGTATTAAGCCACCGTGCGTTTAAATCAATGACAGGTAATAAATCATCCGACGGCAAAAACTGCCGGATGAATGTTCCTTCATTCGGGCTCACCTCAAGAAAAAATTCATCTACCTGTTGCACGCCGTCTCCATTTAAATCATCCCAAACGTATTGCCCTATTTCGGGCCCTACTTCGATGTAAGTTTCTTGGAGTAAAGCTCTGCTTTCGGTATTGGCCTCATAAAAGAACTCGCCTTCCATCCATGTTTTTTTTATCGCGTAATTGGTAATCGATTTTATTAATAATCCTTTCCTATTTGTATTTCCTGCGACTTCAAAGACTTTAGTATAATTTTTATCTCTCCATTTTACCTCGTTAACGGTACTAAATGAATGAGCGGGACGATAGCTGATTTTATACCTTTGCTCCAAAGCAGTGGCTTCATCCTCCAGCTTGTTATCCAGCACACCTTGCTCTTTCCGGTAGGCCATGCTTGCGTCTAATTCCAGATGATCGAAAGCAACTCTTAATCCCGGACCTATATCGTAGAAATTTTGAGATAGGGACGAAAGTGAGTCGGAAGATGTATTCCTTTGATTTCTGTTTTCCTGTTCAAAAGCTGCATAAGGAGTAAGTCTAACAGAATTAAAGTCAAATGCTTTACTCATATTTCCATGCTGGCGAAACCAGTTTCCTTTCTGTTGAAGAATCTCATCCTCACTTTGCACCAAATCTTGTGCGTAGTTCACATCAAAAATGCCAACTTCGTTACTTTTAAAGGAAGAAGCCTGACGTACCCCCCTAAAGCGATCTCTTTCCACCAAACCCAGCTCCCCTCCCGCGACGGTATTTTCAGTTGGGTGAATATTTATAGCGGCTTGATTGATGGCTTCTTTGCTCTGAGCTGTTCTTGTGATATTCCATTTGCGGTCAAATTCTACATCGCGCGTTCGTTCAAAAAATTCAAACCTTCGCCCGGAATATCGACGACTCAGCGTAGCATCAATTCGACCAATTCTTGAAGAAATTCCGTTTATTTTCAAGCCGGAAGTATATGCCATACCAGTATTATCATCATCATCCAGCGATGAAAAGCGATTCGCATCAAAATCACTGGCCGCCCACTCACCAAAAACTTCGATTTTATCGGATAACTTATACCGTCCATTTATCGCAACCATTTGTTGTTTCTGCGGTGCCGGGAGCTGACGATTGGGGTCATAGTTTCCCTGTCCTGGGCCCGCCCACTCATACAACAAGCCATTTACAGCACCACTTACCCGCCGATAGCTTCCCTCGCCCTCAGCCACTTTGGAGAATTGAACCCGATAAATAAGTTGATCTGAATTTGGCTGATGCTCATATATGGTGTACGCTTGCCCGTTCCATGTGGTATCCACTTTCGCATATAACACAAATTGAGCCCTTTCTTCATCCGTTGCTATCCGCGCTCCACTGACAACGGCTCCTTCAAGGTCATCACCGGCCTTTTGTAATAAATCAATATCACTGCGACTCAAGCTTTGTTGCGATAATAAATCATTACCATCCGCTTGGCGAATTACGGTGGAGCCAATGCTCAACCGGCCATCCATAAATTCGCTTCCCCCTTCTGCGGCTACCAGTGTTCGATTGAAATCCTGATCTACATATTCATATTCGATGATGATGCGGGTCTCATCTTTTATCAGCAGGTTATTGGTGAAAGTCACCTCTCCGAGTCCATAATCAATAATATATTCATTTTCGGCACCGCGCTGTACCAGCTGCCCGTTTACATACACTTTTTCTGTTCCTGCGAGTACAATTACAAACTCGCGACCATTTCTTCCGTTAAGCCGATAAGGTCCCTGAACGCCATCTTTCCCACTAAAACTCATCGATTTGTAGGTTCCCCGAACTGCAGAAGCAGCTCCTGTATAGCTGCCAAAATCAGAATTTACATATCCGGTTGCTCCTTGCAATCTTCTATTAAGCCGGGCAAAAGTACTTTGCGATAAACTGATATCCACATCCCCCATTTCAAGAGATGCATGCGGGGCTTCAAGCTGAATAAATACTTTATCGAATTCGCGTAAATTTTGTGTAGTTCCATCGGGTTGAATGGGAATGCTCTGGTCGGTCAAAGATGCATGGATGTTAATATTCTCGGTGAGTGCACCACTCAACTCAAAATTAAG
>JBDNFJ010000217.1:0-1417 GCA_041689895.1 Gracilimonas sp.
ACGGTTCAAATGCTGCGGTATTTTCCCTTCATACAGATATTATTATTGGGACTTTTATTGGGCATTGGATACACCACCTATCGAAGTATTACCCGCTCCGAACAATCCAACTTATGGGTAGGTATGGCCAAGGAAGCTGCGCATCAATTAGGCACTCCTATTTCGAGTTTATACGGCTGGTTGCAGCTTTTGAAAGATGAATACCGGTATGAGGAATCGGCCACTAATATTGCCAACGAGATTGAAAAAGATATTCAGCGATTGCGTGGTGTAGCCGAGCGTTTTGGTAAGATAGGCTCGGAGCCGGAGCTCAAAAAAATTGAAATAGGCCCAATACTGGAACAAGTAATGGCGTATATGGAACGTCGGCTGCCACGATTAGGGAAGGCGATCGAAATTCGTACAAACTTGGCGGCACAAGCCAACGTGTTTGCCAATCGCGAGCTTTTGCAATGGGCGATAGAAAACCTTGTAAAAAACGCGATGGATTCTCTTCATGACATGAAAGGGGAGTCGGCTTATATTTCAATTACCTCCGAAGTGCAGGAGAATGAAGTAATCATAGATATTGAAGATTCTGGAAGCGGGATTGAAATCAAGAATGTGAAAAATATTTTTAAGCCGGGCTTCAGTACCAAAAAAAGAGGATGGGGATTGGGTTTAAGCCTCACAAAGCGCATTATTGAGGAATATCATAATGGCAGTGTGTTTGTTCTTCGTTCTGAACTGAATGAGGGAACTACCATGCGTGTAACGCTGAATATTCAAGGGCAAAATAAAAAAGAGGAAGCTTACCTATCGGATAATTAGTCGCCGGTGTAACCATGCTTTTTAGCATAATCCAGCAATTCCGTTTTCAGTAAATTTCTACCCCGGTGAAGTCTGGAACGGATTGTCCCAATGGGAACATCCAGCATATTCGCGATTTCCTCATACGTATATCCTTCTACATCACAAAGTAGAACAACGGTTCTAAAGTCCTCGGGAAGTCGGGTGAGTGCGATGGAAAGATCATCATCCATCATTTCACGAAACATGAGGCTTTCCAGATCTGAGGTATTAGTCCGTTCTGCACGAATAGACTCGTAGTAAGAGGACACCTCGTCGTAATCTACCTGAGAAGGTCTTTTAGAAGTTTTCCGGTAATTGTTAATGAATGAATTTTTGAGGATTCGAAACATCCACGCTTTAGCGTTGGTGCCTTTCTCATAACTGGTAAAAAACCGGTAGGCTTTTACAATGGTATCTTGGACAAGATCTTCGGCATCATTAGGATCGGTGGTCAACCGCAGGGCAAAATTATATAGCGCATCCATATGCGGGATGATCTCGTCATCAAAATCTTTCTGCTTTTTAAGTTCATCTCTCGTAAGCTGAGGCATTTATCCATCCCTTACTTAATTAAATAATATATATA
>JBDNFJ010000218.1:0-8344 GCA_041689895.1 Gracilimonas sp.
AGCTTAACTGCTGCAACTCCCCGCTCAATCACATTCTCGCGGGTAGTACGTAGCTTATTGAATACATGGCTATCGGATGTACCAATGCCGGTATGAATACGTGGCCGTTTGGCATGTTGGACCGCTTCAGCGGCTACTTCGATGTCGTTTTGGACAGCGCGAGTGAGTGCGCAAACCGTAGAATTTTTAATGATTGAAGCAATCTGCCGAACAGATTCAAAATCACAGGGACTTGAAATCGGAAATCCGACTTCCATCACATCTACACCCAGACGTTCTAATTCCTTGGCGATTTCGATTTTCTCGTTCGTATTTAACCCACAGCCCGGCACTTGTTCTCCGTCTCTGAGGGTAGTGTCAAAAATATGAATTTGATTATTTGGCATTAGTCTAATGATTTCTAACTTAACTGCCGAATCAATTACTATCTCTGGTCAAAGTTCAAGTAATAGGGCTGAAAGTACTGGTCCATATATAAGTCTAAAAACCTCAATACCGGGTTATTACGACACCCAAACCAAAGCCCTTGATAATCAATTAACTGATTATTAATTACTTAGACTCAATACCCTTACTCATATTATACAATGGCCAACCAACCAAATGATTATTTATATCAGCTGATAAAATCGTTGACAAAGGCTGAAAAACGAGCTTTTAAGATTTACGCCACCCGTAATAGCAGCCCCGATGCCAAGTTCATAAAGCTGTTTGATGCGGTGGATAAAGTCGGCAACTACGATGAAGATGCAATCATTAAGAACCTGAAGAATGTCAAAAAAAGACAGTTCTCTAATCTAAAAGCACATCTTTATAAACAGCTACTTACCAGCCTTCGACTCACAAATGTGAATCATAACGTAGATATTATGTTGCGTGAGCAAATTGATTATGCACGTATTTTATACAACAAAGGGTTGTACAAGCAAAGCCTTCGTTTGTTGGGGAAAGCAAAAATCCAAGCACATCAGCATCATCGCCACCCACTGGAATATGAGATTATCACTTTTGAGCGGATTATAGAAACGCAGTATATCACCCGAAGCCTTAAAAACCGGGCCGATGAACTGATTGAGCAAGCCAATGGAAAGTTAACCACGTTATCTAATTACAACCGCTTAGCTAATCTTTCATTACGATTATACGGCATCTATATTAAAGCAGGACATGTGCGGGACAAGACAGATTACGAAAACATCGATCGCTATTTTAAGAAAGAGCTGGAAGATATACAGCAAGTTGATCTTGGTTTTTTTGAGCGACTCTATCTGAACGTTTCTTATGCTTGGTATAGCCTTCTTGTTCAAGATTTTTTGTTACAATATCGCTATTCCCAAAAATGGGTGAACCTATTTAATGACAATCCGGATATGCTGGAATTAGAGCCTATTTGGTACTTAAAAGGCCAGCATGTGCTCCTTGAAGCATTATTTGTACTGGGGCATTATAAAAAGCATGAAGAAGTAAAAGCTCAGCTCGAAGCTTTTCTTGAGCATCCTCCTACACGAAGTAACGAAAACTTTAATACGCTGGGTTTCATGTATTTATACACGGCTAAGATTAACGGACACTTTATTGCAGGAACATTTTCTGATGGGGTGAAATTGGTCCCAGAATTAAATAAAAAGCTGGATAAGTATTCTCAGCAAGTAGATCCTCATCATGTCCTTATCTTTTATTACAAGATTGCCTGCCTTTATTTTGGTGCAGGGGATAATCAAAAAGCCATCGAATATTTGAATAAAATCATTAATTATCCCGATCAGCGCCTACGTGAAGATCTGCACTGTTTTGCCCGTATTTTAAATTTAATCGCCCATTTCGAACTCGGCAATCAAACCCATGTGGAATATCAAATTCGTTCGGTTTACCGGTTTCTTCGGAAGATGAACGACTTAAATTTAGTACAACAAGAAATCCTCAAATTCCTGTATGATTTGGGCAAGGCCAATGGTTCCTCAATCAAAAAGCAGTTCAAGAAATTGCATTCAAAACTCTTAGAGATCAATGAAATGCCTTATCAAAACCGCGCCTTTTTATACTTGGACATCATATCCTGGCTGGAAGCTAAAATTCAAGAAATACCCGTTCAAGAGGTCATTAAAGGGAAGTTAAAGGTTCGCAATTGACCAACACATCCCTTTAGCCGTCCCATCAATTGAAAAGTAATAACTTGGCTGGTCTTGATATTAAACCTAAATCAGCGTTTCTTTGTGGTCGAAACAAATAGTTAATTATGCTATCAATCATTATTTCTCTGGTCATTATTCAAATTATTGGTATTCCATACCAACCAGGGAAAGCTTTATGATTGCATCTCAATTATGATTATTCAAAAAGCCTTCCCTAACCGGAAGGCTTTTTTTTTGCACACGTTTTCCAACATCAAATTCACTCACTCATTACATGGCCGAATTAAATAAGTACAGTAAACAAGTAACTCAAGACGATTCCCAGCCGGCGGCCCAAGCCATGCTTCACGCTATTGGGCTGGATGATAACGACTTACAGAAACCGCTCATCGGTATTGCCAGCACCGGTTATGAGGGCAATCCTTGCAACATGCACCTCAACGATTTGGCCGTGCATGTAAAAAAGGGTGTTGAAAATTCGAATATGAACGGCCTCATATTTAACACCATTGGTATTAGTGATGGCATCTCGATGGGGACACCGGGCATGCGTTACTCTCTTCCATCTCGCGAACTTATTGCCGATTCTATGGAGTCTGTGGTTAAAGGAATGTCGTACGATGGCATGGCCGCTATCGTTGGTTGTGATAAAAACATGCCGGGCGCATTAATGGCTATGATTAGGGTGAACCGTCCTTCTATCTTGGTGTATGGAGGCACCATTGCACCCGGATTTCATAATGGCAAAAAACTGGATGTGGTTTCCGCTTTTGAAGCATGGGGACAAAAAGTGAGCGGAAAAATATCGGACGGAGAATTTAAAGATGTGATTCAGCATGCTTGTCCCGGAGCAGGAGCATGTGGAGGAATGTACACGGCCAATACGATGGCTTCGGCCATTGAAGCTTTAGGAATGAGCCTTCCCTACAACTCTTCCAATCCCGCTACCAATAGCGCTAAAGTGTTGGAATGTGAAGAAGTTGGTAAGCACCTCTATCATTTGTTAGAGCATGATATTAAGCCACTCGACATTTTAACTAAAACCTCGTTTGAAAATGCCATTCGGTTGATCATGGTGCTTGGCGGATCAACCAACGCGGTTCTTCACATGATTGCGTTGGCAAAAACAGCCAATATCGAACTCGATATCCACGATTTTCAGCGACTCAGCGATACTACCCCTTTCTTAGCCGATCTCAAACCCAGTGGCCAATATGTGATGGAAGACCTCCACAATGTAGGTGGGGTACCGGCCGTCATGAAGTATATGTTAGACCATGATTTACTGGATGGAAGCTGCATGACGATCACTGGAAAAAGCCTGGCTGAAAATCTTGCCGATGTAAAATCGCTGGACGAGCAGCAGCAAGTAATCCATTCCCTCGGAAAACCCGTCAAGAAGACCGGGCATATTCAAATCCTATTTGGGAATCTGGCGGAGGAAGGCTCTGTTGCTAAAATTACCGGTAAAGAAGGGGAATATTTTGAAGGAACCGCCCGTGTTTTTGAAAGTGAAGCGGAAGCTAATAACGGTATTCAAGCAGGTAAAGTTGAGGCCGGAGATGTGGTAGTAATCCGATATGTAGGGCCCAAAGGCGGTCCCGGAATGCCCGAAATGTTAAAGCCCACTTCAGCCATTATGGGAGCAGGCTTGGGGAAAAAAGTAGCCCTAATTACCGATGGGCGGTTTTCAGGCGGAACACATGGTTTTGTTGTAGGCCACATCACTCCCGAAGCACAAACAGGCGGAGCTATCGGGCTGGTTCAGGATGGAGACCTCATAAAAATTGATGCACACAAAAAAGAAATTAACGTGATGATTTCTGAGGAAGAACTCAAAGCACGTAAAAAACAGTGGACTCAACCCGAGCTAAAAGTAACCAGAGGCACTTTATATAAATTTGCTGCCAATGTTTCATCAGCTTCGCAAGGCTGTGTAACCGACGAATTTTAATAACACATTATCACTCACAACACATCAGAAGTAGAACTATGGAAACAATAACCGCGCCCTCAACGCAATCAAAAAAACCGACCAAGACCACAGAAAAGCTCTCTGGTGCCGATGCTATCATCCGTATTCTTCAGGAAGAAGGAGTAGATACCATTTTCGGTTATCCCGGTGGAGCCATTATGCCGGTGTATGATTCTCTGTATCTCAAAGGTGATTCGATTACACATATTCTTTCCCGCCACGAGCAAGGCTCTATTCATGCTGCTCAAGGCTATGCCCGCGCATCGGGAAAAGTTGGAGTTTGTCTTGCTACCTCGGGTCCCGGTGCAACCAATTTGATTACCGGTATTGCGGATGCCCAAATTGATTCTACCCCATTGGTTTGCATTACTGGACAAGTGCCTTCAGCCGCTCTTGGAAGCGACGCTTTTCAGGAAACCGACGTGATTGGGATTTCCATGCCGGTTACCAAATGGAATTTTCAAGTAACCCGAGCCGAAGAAATTCCCGAAGCATTAGCCAAAGCGTTTTATGTAGCTCGAACCGGCCGCCCCGGACCTGTTTTGATTGATGTCACCAAAGATGCTCAATTTGGTACTTTTGACTTTAAATATGAGAAGTGTACAAAACTCCGCAGTTATTTTCCGGTTCCGGATTACGATGTATCTAAAATTGAGGAAGCCGCGGAGCTGATTAATAAAGCTAAACGGCCTTTTGTGCTTTTTGGCCAGGGAGTGCTTCTTGCCGATGCAGAAGATGAATTCAAAAATTTCATTGAAAAAACTGGTATTCCCTCAGCGTGGACTATTATGGGATTATCTGCCCTTGATTCCGATCATCCTCTAAACGTTGGAATGTTGGGCATGCACGGTAATTATGGCCCCAATCTGCTTACCAACGAGTGTGATGTACTCATAGCCATCGGCATGCGATTTGATGATCGTGTAACGGGAGCTTTGGATAAATACGCTAAGCAAGCAAAGGTGATCCATCTTGAAATCGACCCGGCAGAAATCGATAAAAACGTACCTACAGAGGTGGCCGTTCTGGGCAATGCAAAACAGACGCTCCCTGAACTCACCCAGCGAGTGAAAGCCAATAGTCATAAAGCTTGGTTGCAGCGTTTTCGAGATTGTGATCAAAAAGAGTATGAAAAAGTGAGCAAAGAAGAGCTGTTCCCTTCAACCGATGTTTTAAGTATGGGAGAAGTAATTCGATTGATTTCTGACAAAACCAACGGCGAAGCTATTATTGTATCCGATGTGGGTCAACACCAAATGATTGCTTGCCGATATAGCAAATTTTCTACCTCTAAAAGTAATATAACATCCGGAGGCTTAGGTACCATGGGCTTCGGATTACCGGCCGCACTTGGTGCCAAACTTGGAGCGCCCGATCGTGAAGTAATTGCTGTGGTTGGCGATGGAGGTCTCCAAATGACCATTCAGGAATTAGCCACCATTTATCAGAATAATATCAATGTTAAGATTCTGCTGCTGAATAATGAATTTCTTGGCATGGTTCGCCAGTGGCAGCAACTGTTTTTCGACAAACGCTATTCCTTCACCGAAATGGTAAATCCGGATTTTCAGAACGTAGTTAAAGGCTTTAGAATTAAAACCAATCAGGTTATAGAGCGCAAACATCTGGAAGAATCTATCAATGAGTTTCTAAATTATGATGGCTCTTATTTCCTCGAAGTAATGGTTGGGAAAGAAAACAACGTGTTCCCAATGGTGCCAAGCGGTCAGTCGGTATCCGATATTCGACTGGAGTGAGGTGGATGTTTTGGAAACCAATACACATCACGTGATTAAAAACGGCTAAACTTAAAACCCGTTTTTTCTCGTAGTGATGATTAACTACCAAAGATTTTAACCAAATTTTATCATGAAAAAAGACTTTACCATTACCATTTACACCGAAAACCAAGTGGGTTTATTGGGTCGCATTACCATCATATTCACCAAACGTAAGGTGAATATTGAAAGCATTTCCGTATCACAAAGTGAAACCGAAGGAGTGCACCGTTATACCATTGTAATCCAAGAAACAAAAGAAGCCGTTACCAAGATCGTAAAACAGATCGAAAAGTTGGTAGATGTATTGCGAGCCTATGCACATGAGGCAGACGAAGTAATACAACAGGAAATGGCTCTCTACAAAATTCCTACTAAAATATTTGCACACGGCGGCAGGGCAGAAAAAATTGTTCGAAGCCACAATGCCCGGGTTTTAACCATGGAAAAAGAATTTACCGTGATTGAAAAAACCGGTCATCGCGAAGATACTTTACAGCTTTTTGAAGAGCTTAACCCGTATGGGATTATAGAATTTTCTCAAACAGGCCGCATTGCGGTTTCAAAAACAGGACAAGGAATCGGAGACTTTGTAGGAGAGTCTAAAGAAGAATTGATTTCAGAAATTTAAGCACAAAGAAGCTTTATAAAACGAGTAGTATTGATAAAAATAAAAGCTTTCAACACAATTAATTTTTAAAATAACCTTACAAGCACACTATTATGGCCACACTAAATTTTGGCGGAGTTGAAGAAGAAGTAGTAACACGGGAAGAATTTCCCCTCGAAAAAGCGCGGGAAACCATGAAAGATGAAACCATAGCCGTTTTAGGTTATGGTGTTCAGGGACCGGGACAATCCCTAAACCTGAAAGACAATGGGTTTAACGTAATTGTTGGGCAACGCAAAGGCTCCAGTACGTGGGATAAAGCAGTAGCAGATGGTTGGGTTCCCGGCGAAACACTTTTTGAAATTGAAGAAGCAGCGCAGCGTGGAACGGTCATTCAGTATTTACTTTCTGATGCCGGGCAAATTGCAGTGTGGCCTACGGTTAAAAAAGCATTGAATCCGGAAGATGCTTTGTATTTCTCTCACGGTTTTGGCATTACCTACAAAGACCGTACGGGCATCATCCCACCCAAAAACGTAGATGTTATTTTAGTTGCGCCTAAAGGTTCAGGTACCTCCCTCCGCCGCATGTTTTTGGAGGGACGGGGTTTGAATTCAAGCTATGCCATTTTTCAAGATGCCACCGGGCGTGCAAAAGAGCGCGTTACAGCCTTGGGTATCGGAGTGGGTTCCGGCTATCTATTTAGCACTGATTTCAGGAAAGAAGTGTACAGCGATCTTACCGGAGAACGAGGAACATTAATGGGTGCTATACAAGGAATTTTTGCCGCGCAATACGAAGTACTTCGCTCCAAAGGGCACTCTCCTTCCGAAGCTTTTAACGAAACCGTAGAAGAACTCACACAGTCGCTAATGCCTTTAGTAGCTGAAAACGGTATGGATTGGATGTATGCCAATTGTTCAACCACTGCGCAACGTGGCGCGCTCGACTGGTGGAAGAAATTTCGGGATGTGACCAAACCGGTTTTCGAAAATCTGTATGAAGATGTGGCTGCCGGTAAAGAAGCCCAGCGCTCTATCGACTCAAACAGTAAATCAGATTATCGGGCTAAATTGGAAGTGGAACTCAAAGAACTGCGAGAATCTGAAATGTGGAAAGCAGGAACAACCGTGCGCCAGCTTCGTCCGGAGAATGCAAAGGTTGATAAATAAGTGGCAGATACCGAAGAATAGTCCTTCCCGTGTTTTACAGATTAATGGAATACAGGATTTGACTATTCTTTCTTCACTCAAAATTTTTCATTTCTAATTTCTTACATGCCCGAAGCAAAAATTTCGCACACGGTCTCCGTTCAAAACATACAGGAAGCGGCGCTTGTCTTAAAAGACGTAGCTATTCGCACTCCTCTTATGTTTAATCATCAATTATCAGAACAAAGCGGAGCTAACGTTTGGTTGAAGCGGGAAGACTTGCAGGTAGTTCGTTCTTATAAAATTCGAGGAGCTTATCATAAGATTCAAAGTCTTTCTGAGAAGGAACTCAAAAATGGGATTGTATGTGCGAGTGCCGGTAATCATGCGCAAGGCGTCGCATTCGCCTGCGCTAAAAAGAAGATCAAAGGCATCATTTTTATGCCGGTTCCTACGCCTGAGCAAAAGATAAAACAAGTGAAAATGTTTGGAAAGGAGTTTGTGGAAGTCCGCCTTACGGGCGATACTTTTGACGATTCCTTTGACGAAGCCATGAAGTTTTGCAAAGAAAAACAGGCGGCCTTTATTCCTCCCTTTGATGATCCTCGGGTTATTGAAGGTCAAGGAACCGTGGGGAAAGAAATCCTCGAAGACGCTGAGCAACCGATTGATTACATCATTGTGCCAATCGGTGGTGG
>JBDNFJ010000219.1:0-2658 GCA_041689895.1 Gracilimonas sp.
CTTTTGAATAAATCGCTCGCACTTTGAGCGTTCAATGAATTTGAAGTAATAGCTATGAGCAATGCAAAAAGTAGCGCATAACTAATTCTGTTGATTTTCATATTGTACTCCTGTTGTACTACTGAATTAAACCACTTAAACAATTATGTGTAATAAGTGGGGTTTTATTGTTTGGAGCTTAAATATGAATTCAAAAAATGCAACGGGAAATACCCGATTTAGGGTATTTTAGAAAGGTGTTTAATCTATCTTACTTGGTCACTACGTCTTCTATAATTCTGCTAACTTGTGGTAATGCAAAGTGCATATCTCTTTTGATTTTTTGTCATTATTAATCGGAAATAACAATTATTTGTTTTACACACTTTCTGGCGCAGTACTAATTGTGGGAAAATTAAGCACCTTGTGAATTCACCTACCGGCTTCGGTCCAGCCAATCGATAAAGAGACCCAATGCTTCATCCTCTGTGAAAGTCCCAGTGACCTTAGGAACGCGTCTCCTATACACCGGGTTTGGCGCTGGAAAGAGGATTAATTTCCGTTTTCAAAACCTCTTCCCGGCTAACTTATAACCGACTAATATTAGCAGGATGTTATACAATTCACCCTACCATACCGTTGGCTTAACGTATCCATTTAAGGCGCATGCCATTTATAATTACCAGCATTACAGAAAGCTCGTGAATGAGCATTCCCTCCGCCATGTGCACCGAGCCTGCAAATACGCCCGCTAATAAGGCTGAAACAGTAATCAGCGCAATAACCACATTCTGGTGAATATTCCGTAGCGTGAGTTTTGAAATGCGCAATGCTTCCGGGATTTTGGTAAGATCATCAACCATGAGCGCAACATCAGCCGTTTCGATGGCCACATCCGTTCCGGCCACACCCATTGCAATGCCGATATCTGCTGCGGCTAACGCCGGAGCATCGTTGATGCCATCTCCTACCATTGCCACCTTGTGTCCCTGACTTCTAAGTTGCTTTATAACCTCCAATTTTTCCTCGGGTAATAGTCGGGCATGTACGTTTTTAATACCGGCTTCGGCGGCAATGCTTCGAGCCGTTTCGGGAGCATCTCCTGTCAGCATCACAATTTCTTTAATCCCATTTTTACGCAACCTACGAACCATTTCTGCTGCATCGGGACGTATGGTATCTGATATCCCAATTCCTCCCAATAATTCTTCATTCTTAGCCACTAAAACGAGGGTTCGCCCTCTTTGGGTTAGCTCAGTAATTTTTTCCTGTGCTTTTTCACTCACCGAAATACCTTGTTCCTGCATGAAATCTACATTCCCCGCTAACACTCGATTTTCTTCATATTCTGCCTCAACCCCAAATCCCGTGTGGGAGTAAAAACCAGAAGCATTTGGGATGACTTGCTCTTTCCTCGCTTCTTCCATAATAGCTTCGGCCAAAGGATGTTCGGAGCTTGATTCTGCAATACCCGCCCAGTAAATAATTTCCTCTTCTGTGACTGGCTGCACTTCTTGCTCATCCAATCCTGCCAATACTTTTTCGGGTTGAAGGCTGAAGATTTCGGTGACCTGAGGTTTTCCTTGCGTCAACGTTCCGGTTTTGTCGAAAGCCAGTGCCGTTATCTTTCCTACGTTTTCGAGAAATTCTCCGCCTTTTATAAGGATCCCTTCCTTCGCAGCCCGAGATATTCCTGTAATTACCGATACCGGAGTTGAAATAACTAAAGCGCCGGGACATCCAATAACCAACAGCGTGATGGCCAATTCTATATTCTGGGTTATGATAAATGAAATCACACTTAGCACAACTATCGACGGAGTGTACCAGCTGGCAAAGCGTTCAATAAAACGCTGGGTTGGCGCTTTGGCTTCCTGAGCCTCTTCAACCCGACGAATAATTTTGGCCAGCGTGGTATCGCCACCTGCTTTCTCAGCGCGGACATAAACCCTTCCGTTTTGATTTATAGTTCCGGCAAACACAAAATCATTCTCTTGTTTTTCGGCAGGAATAGATTCGCCCGTAATGGAGCTTTCATCTACCGTGGTTCGCCCAGACTCTACCTGGCCATCTACAGGAATTCTCCCACCCGGTTTTACCAATACCAATTGTCCTTTTTCTACTTTTCGAGCCTCCATTTCAATAAGTTCGTCTTCCTCTACTATAAAGGCGATTTCCGGTGCTAATTGAATGAGGTTTTTGAGCGTCTTGCGGGTAGCACTTAGCGTCCGGCTTTCCATCCATCCTCCTATCAGAAACAGGAAGGTTACCGCAGCCGATTCCCAATAAATCCCAATTGAGAGTCCACCTATGGCTGCGATACTCACCAGCAACTCAATGTTGGTTTGTCGGTTTCGCAATCCCCGTATGGCTTTGACCAGAATATCATAGCCGGCCAATACGGCTGCAAAAACCATCCAGCCATTGCCCAAGTTAGAGTTCTCCATCACGCTGAGAAAAAACCAGCCAAGCAGAATGGATGCTCCACTTGCTACCAGCCGTATATTTTTTCGTTTTAATGGACTTTGGAACGCTTGTAAAAACATCTTGAAATACTTCATTTCTTTCACCTATCAGTTAAAATGGGGAGACCGTCGCTTTATAACCGGATTGCCGAACAGCTTCGATTAAGTCGCTTTCGGAAACTAATTCCGGGTCGTGCTCTACTTCAATACGTCC
>JBDNFJ010000220.1:0-4818 GCA_041689895.1 Gracilimonas sp.
AGGAAGCATCGGTAAGATTAATCTCGGTTCCCGTTTGGTTATCTACCAACATCATGGTCATTTCATCGGGGAGATTTTCGGGGTTCCAAGAAAGTTCCATGTTGTTAGGGGTAGATGACGATCCGTCCGTACTGGAAGCAATTTCAAAATCCAGCGGAATAGAAATGGGTTCATCCAAAGAAATAGGGAGGGCATTAATATCCAGCCCCAAGCCATCGTCCAGCTGAGTGAACAAAGACAGATAATTATCTGGGTTCAACGATTTCAGTTTATATGCATCTAACACATCTTTTTTTAACGAGGCTTTATCACTAAACATCAGAATGGTTTTGGAAGAAAGCGCTTCACCTTTCAGGGTAAATCCAAGTTGTGGTACTGGCGCTTGCTTTCGGAGAATACCACCTGCGCTTCTCACATCATCCGTTAAAGAAAGCGTTGGGCCGGCTGCATTGGCCTTTACCCAAAACCCTTGCCATGGGGCAATTTCTCCTCCTCCAAAAGTTCCCACAGAGCCATTCCACGACAAATAATCTCCGGCGCCGCTATTAGCAGAATCGCTCCATACATAAAAAGAAGCGTCTATATTGGAAGATGCAAGCCCGGAAGCGGCGTCCCAATCGATGGTGGCTCCGTACGGATTCCCTACCAGATTCCAGCCGTCATCAGCGATGGTACCGTTGTCCGTAAAAGAAAGGGTAGGTGCAACCGAACCGCTTTTCTGCGTGCTATCGGTTTGGATCATTTTCGGAAAGCCATCACCCGTACCGTCATAATCGTCGTCATCATACACGTAGGTCAAGAATCCGATTCCTGCTGAAGGAGTATCGGTGGCGTTGCCGATGGAGGTAAATCCCTGGGTGGATTCGTCCCAAGTATATATATTGGAAACTCCAGATGTAGCATCGGCTCCAGTAAATCCTTGCGTCCAAAGCGTATCTAATAACTCGCCATAACTCACTCCCGAGACAGGAGCAGACATCATGCGCCACCCTTCGTTCCCGGTAATGAAGGTTCCATAGGGGCTATTATCTAGGCTGCGAGAGGCTCCTCCTACAAGTGAAGCGGTATTATTATTTGTAGTCTTGTCGTACGATATTTTTGTGTTTGTTTCATCTAACGACCAATACGCTATAAGCCCTGCTTCGTCTCCGTTTAAAGATTGGAATATGTTAGTTCTAATCTCATCCTGACTTCGGGCTTTGTTCCAAATACGCAGTTCATCAACCATTGTTTTTGAATAGTTTCCCTGACTGAGTCCAGCACCATCGTACTCTTGTCCAAAACTCCAAAGATCATTAGATGAGAGTGACGCATCTTGAGTATAATTCCCAGCCTCCTTTCCATTAAGATAAAGTGTACCCGTTGTACCATCCAAGGTATAGGCAAGATGGATCCATTCATTATTGGTAACTGGTGAAGTAAGAATAAGATCATAAGTAGCGGAGCCACCATCATAAACCCGAATTTGTCCTGGATAAGAAGTTGAAGTGTTATCTATAAAAATAATAAATACGTTACCTCCAGCGGCGGTATTAACGCCAAATAGTGCTCCTGCGCCCGTTGGTTGATTTACATAATCTGGCTTTATCCAAGCTTCCAAGGTTACATCAGCGCCATCCCCTAATTCGGTAGGCACAGCATCTGGGATATTAATAAAGTCGTTGATTCCGTCTAAGCTAACTGAGCGTGGATTGATTGTCACTAAATCACTTTTATACCACACTATATCGTCTGCTCTATAACCCGTACCAACTATATCTGGAGAACCATCGCCATTCATATCAGCTACTTTAAATGTCTCAGGTTGATCAATAGAATTGTCAATGCTATGTTTACTAAAATTAGGACTAGGCAAACCATCACTTTCATACCATACAACATCATCGCCAATTACGGAACCAGAAATCACATCAAGATCACCATCAAGGTCTAAATCAGCTACTTCTATCACTGACGCAGCGTCATACCCGCTTTCAATACGCACTTCATAAAACGAAGGATTTACAGCACCGTCATTACGTGACCATGCTATATAATCACTGAATTTATCTGACCAAACGATATCTAAGTCACCATCATTATCGATATCGGCTAGATCAATTTGGTCAACACCAAGTGCGTTTTGATCTACATATTGCTTCGAAAATGAAGGGTTTGCGGCACCGTTATTCTCGTACCACACAATATCATCTTGATCATTTGAACCAACAACAATATCTAAATCACCATCGCCATCAATGTCCCCAATTTTTATAGCCGAAGCTTCTCTAAAATTATTGTCAACTGTGTTTTTCAAAAAAGATGGATTTCCGGCACCATCATTCTCAAACCACATTACCGATTCGTATCCATAACCAGCGCTTCCAGAAGTACCGTTATCTGTTACTACTACATCCAAATCAGCAATATCTACTCCAAAAGCCTGTCCTTGTACCATCCCGAGTGTTATTCGAGTAAAAGAAGGGGTTGATGCCCCGTCATTTTCATACCAAAAAATATTATCTACTGTTGCGCTTCCATTAATGCCATTGGCTGATACAATATCTAAATTTCCATCATCATCAAGGTCTACGACATAAACATTTCGTGGATAGCTTGTAGTATCATCAATACTTAATTTTGTGAATGTTGGATTTATTCCTCCTTCGCTTTTATACCATGATATTCCTCCTGAATAGCTGGCGCCACCATATAGAGATGTAACAATGATATCCAAATCTCCGTCATCGTCAAGGTCTATAGGGTAAACAGATTCGGGACTATCGAAACTACCGTCTATGGTGATTTTAGAAAAATTAGGAACTGTTTGAGCTTTTAAGCCGATGGAAAAAAGCATTAAAAGTATAAAAGAAAGAATATAAAGAGTCTTCATAAGCAGGTTCTTTTGAATAGGATTTTTGTATAAATAGATAATTAAAGATTAATGATTCTTGTCTTTGAATACGTCCAATATTTCTTTAAAATCGTATAGAAACTATTCCTTAACTATGGTCTGGTGATTTCGGTGGCATTTCTAATTCTACTCTTCGTTTTTCTATTTCAGAATACCGGTGGAGCCCCATCTGTAAATAAATCAGAGTATTTAATTCGGCATTATGATATTGATGATGGGCTGCCAGTAAACGCTGTAAACGGAATTAAACAAGATGCGGATGGGTATCTGTATTTTTCCACCTACGACGGTCTGGTTCGTTACGATGGGTATGATTTTGAGGTCTATAATACCGGGAACACTCCTGGGATGCTCACTAATAGGCTGGCAGGAATGTTGAAAGCCTCAGATAATACACTCTGGTTATTCAATGAAGGCGGTACCATCACCTCCAAAAAAGGAACTGTATTTAGAACCTATGCCATCCCTGAACTCCCCGGCGAAGCAACACGATTGATTGAAAATGATGATGGGCGCATTTGGGTTGGTGGCACTAATGGGCTTTCTTATTTCTCTCAGAAAGAATCTGCTTTTATCCCTGTTGATTTCCCTGCTTTACAATCTGGAATAAATGTGTTGGTGTCCGGTGTAAGAAGTGGTGTTTATGTGCTAACCAACGATGGGATTTATTCCATAGAAGGAAATGCGATGAGTCTGTTATTAGCAAAAGAAGATTTTAGCATTCCAGCCTCAGATATTCGTGATATTCAATATATTAGTGAGAATAAACTATGGATAATTGGTATAAGCGGAGCCTTTCAATTTAACATGAATGAGAAAAAAATTGAACGGACCGTAGAGCGAACCAGCAGCCAACTCAATTTTTCCGCTACAACAAAACAACAAAATGGGGCACATGTCCTAACAACCAATTCAGGATTTTACCTGTTAGGCGATGGTGATAAATCCTATCAAAAACTGAATATCCCTTTTAGTCCTGCTGAATTTGATCTGAGTATTTCCATAAAAGGAAAGCAAGGCGAGCAAATATTGATTGGAAACAAGAAAGTTATTATTGAAAACCAGATCGTGTTAGAAGGTCCATCGCCACAATATGTTATGGTAGATAAAGAAGGTTCCTTGTGGGTTGGTACCAGAGCCAGTGGACTCTACCAAATTCGTAAAAGCAGCTTTACAAACATCAGCCCAAAACAAATACCCGGCTTTATAAATATCTATTCCATTGTAGAGGATAAAGAAAAAGATATTTGGGCGTGCAGTTTTACAAACGGGATTTACCGTTTGCAGCAAGATGGTTTTAAAAACTGGAATAGTACCAACAGTAAGTTAGTGAATAATTTTTGTAAGCTGGTTTATGAAGACGAAGATAGCACTATCTATGCGAGTACAAACGGCCAAGGTCTATGGAAATTTGTAGCAAATGAATGGAATTATATTGAAGCATTGGACCCGTTATTTGAAGGCCATAGTAGATCTATAGAGGCGATGCACAGGAAAGGTAATCAGCTTTATATCTCAAGCTTTAATTCATTAATTGTTTTTGAGAATAACCGTTATCATTTTTTTGATGAATCCCGCCCCAAGGAATTATCGCGGATACAGGTTTTTAGAGAAAATTCTCGTGGAATCATTTTTGCCGGAACGGATGGGAATGGGTTGAGCAGGATGGTTGGGGATTCATTCATAAACTATTCGGTCAAAAAGGAGGTGTTAAACAGTAATAACATAAGAGATATCTACCTTCAATCAGATGATACGCTTTGGGTGGTAAATGAAAGCGCTGGGCTGAACCGGATCGTTCTGGATGAAAAAGGCACCGTTCTTTCGTCAAAATCAGTTACGGCAAAAGAGGGTCTTTCTCATAACTCATTGCATCGTATCATAGATGATGGGCTTGGGTTTTTCTGGATAAGCGGAAATAACGG